>CANNIS010000015.1 GCA_947505035.1 Sphingobacteriales bacterium | reverse complement strand
GGTTTAATGGTTGATCTATTTCTTCATCGATGCGCAATAAATGTTGATGATGTTTAATCACTCTTGTTTTAAGCGTGGTAATACGATCTTTACTTTGGAGTATACCTTCTGCAGATATATTTAAGTCGTTTAATAGTGCAATAAATTTTTTCCCATTTTCGTCATCACCTATAACAGAGCACAATATAGGGTTTGCGCCCATTGATTGAATATTTAAAGCCACATTTGCCGCGCCACCTAATCTATCTTCTTTTTTAGCAACAGAGAGCACAGGCACTGGAGCCTCTGGCGAAATTCTATCTACTTTTCCCCACACATATCCATCGATCATTACATCTCCTATAATTAATACATTCATTTGATTGAATGATTCAAAGATGTTTTTTAATTGTGTTAATTCCATTATACTAATTTTGCTAATTCAACTTTAATTCTTTGCATCGCTATTATTAAATTTTCTTCTGTAGTTGCATAAGAAAATCGAATATTATTTGGACTACCAAAAGAGTCGCCAGATACCACGGCCACATTGGCTTCTGTTAATAAATACATGCATAAATCTTCTGCATTATTAATGGTTCCAGCTACATGTTTTTTCCCAAAATAATAAGTTACATCTGGGAAAAAGTAAAATGCACCAGCCGGTTTGTTGGTAATAAAGCCAGGTATTTCTTTAATTAATTCGTAAACTAAATCTCTTCTTTTTTGAAAAGCAGCTTTCATGGAAAGCGTTGCTGTTAAGGGCGAATCTAATGCGGCAATTGCTGCTCTTTGTGCAATAGAACAAGTGGCAGAAGTAAATTGACCTTGCATTTTGTCACAAGCTTTAGCTATGGCAAGCGAAGCCCCCATGTAGCCTAATCTCCAACCTGTCATAGCAAATGCTTTAGATAATCCATTAATAACGATACAACGCTTGCTGATACTTTCAAATTCGGCTATAGAAGTATGAGTGGTATCGAAATTGATATGTTCGTATATTTCATCTGATAAAATATAAATCGATGGATTTTTTTCAAAAACCGCAACCAATTCGGCTAATTCTGCTTTCGAATAAACAGATCCAGAAGGATTGCAAGGCGAAGAGAACATAAATAATTTTGTTTTGGGTGTAATGGCATCTGCAAGTTCTTTTGCATTGATTTTAAAATCTGCTGCAACACTTGTTTGTACATAAACGGGAACACCCTCGGCTAGTTTTATCATTTCTGAATAAGAAACCCAATAAGGGGCGGGTATAATAACTTCATCGCCAGGATTGACAATAGAAAGCACTGCATTGGCAATGCTTTGTTTTGCACCAGTAGACACTACAATTTGTTCGGGGCTATAATTTAAGTTGTTTTCTCTTTTAAATTTCCTGCAAATAGCTTCTCTTAAATCGAGGTAACCAACCACGGGTGTATAGTAAGTGTAATTTTCGTCAATTGCTTTTTTTGCTGCAGTTTTAATATGGTCGGGTGTAGGAAAATCGGGTTCACCTAAACTAAGACTAATGATATCTTTTCCTTGTGCTTTTAATTCGCGACTTAATTTAGCCACTTTTAAAGTTTGTGATTCGGAAAATAGATTAAGTCTATCCGCTAATTGCTCCATGTTTCTATATTAAGATTCTGCTAAAATACTAAAATTGTTTTAGAGGGTATAGCTAATTCCCATCGAAAGCACTAAATTATAGTACCTTTCCATTGAATTATTAAGGTCTAATACAGAAGTAGATAGACGGGTTTGAATTTTAGTTTGAGGGCTTAATTCATAACTCAAACCTCCTAAAATGCCATAATCTGTTGCATAAATTTGATTCGAAACGTCGTAATTCTCTAATCCATCACTATAAACAGATTTGATATTTACTGCAGTATACACACCAAATTGTAGATTCAATCTGGGTTTAAATTGATAATGATAACAAAAAGGAATTTCTATATAATTGAATTTAAAAATAGAATCTACAATGGGGTCTCCTAAGGTTACGATATCTTTACTGCCTTTTTCGGAATATAAAAATTCAAAACTCCATTGTTGATTATTACTGATATTGCGAGAAACGCCAGCACCAGCAACTAATCCCAGCTTATGAAAACCAGCTAAGTTATCACCATTTACTTGTGAAAAATTAATGCCTGAACTTAACATTAATTTAAAATTTTGTGCAATGGCATTTGTTTGAAAAAGCAAGATGGATAGGACAAAAATTAGCAGAGGCTTTAATTTAAAATGGATCATGTCCTAAATCTATTAAAAAATGAAGATATTTGTAGGATGATTGCTAAAAAAGATAGGCTAAACGCTATTATTTGGGTGTTAATAGCAGGTGTATTTATTACGCTGCTCAAGTTCTATGCCTATTATCTTACGCATTCCAATGCTATTTTAACAGATGCGCTCGAAAACATTATCAATATTATCGCAGGCTCCTTCGCTTTTTATAGCATTTACTTATCGTCTTTACCTAAAGATTTGAATCACCCTTATGGACACGGAAAAGTTGAATTTTTTGCCGTTGGTTTCGAAGGTTCTTTAATTTTAATTGCTGGTATTACCATTATCTATAAATCCATTATTGCCATCATGCATCCAAATAGCATCAGTCATTTAGCAGATGGAATTTGGATTACAACAATTGCGGGTTTGGCCAATTATTTATTAGGTACCTATTTAATAAAAAGAGGTAAAAAATTAAATTCAATGGTATTAACAGCCGATGGCAAACATTTAATGTCTGATGCTTATACCAGTTTAGGTTTAATTGTAGGCTTAATTATTATTAAACTAACAGGCTATATTTTACTAGATAGTATTTTATCGATTTTATTAGGAGGCTTAATTTTACACAATGGTTATCAGCTTTTGCGACATTCTGTTGCAGGTTTAATGGACGAAATTGACCCCAATGTGATGGATCAAATTGTTAAAATTTTAGGAGTTGCTAGAAAAGATACTTGGGTAGATGTTCATAATTTACGCGCACAAAAATACGGTGCTGATTTACACATCGATTGTCATTTAACATTACCCCATTATTGGCATTTAAATCAAATGCATGATGAAGTTCATGCTATTGAATTATTAATGAAAGAGCAAGCAGCAACGCAAGTAGAATTATTTATACATGTTGATCCTTGTTTGCCTCAATGTTGTTTTTATTGTGCTGTTCCGAATTGTAAAGAGCGTCAAACCGAACAAAACAGCACCATTCCATGGACGAAAAAAAACATCATGAAAAATACTAAACACTTTATAGATTAATAGGCTAGGTACTGTTTAAATACCTGCTGCATATAAGCCCTACCTTTTTGCAAATTAGTTTCGGGGTTTATTCCAGGCTTACTATTATAAACTATTTTGTTGTTGATATTGTCTTGTACAATGGTTTGATTAGAATTTACCCATCCAAATCCATTATCAAAACTATAAAAAGCAAAAGGAATTGATTGAGGATTCAACAAATCTTTAGACCATCTGAATTGTTCGTGATTGATGTTTAATTGGCTAAGTAAGGTTGCTGCTAAATCTGTTTGTGAGCCAAGTAAATGAATTCTTTTTCCTCTGAATGCCGGTTTAATTACTTCGCCTGAAAAAATCAATGGAATTCTAAATTTCCTAAAATCGAAAGCGGTGCTATATTCTTTTGGTAATCGATGCCCATGATCGGCTACAAAAATAAATAAGGTGTTTTTATACCACTTTTCATTTTTTGCTACTTCCATAAAATGCTGAATGCATTGATCGGTATAATTTGCCGATTTTCTGAAAAGTTGGGGTAGGTCATCTCCCTTAAAGCTAGAAGAAATAGGTATTTCAAATGGTTCGTGTGAACTTAAAGTAAGTGTAATAGCAAAAAAAGGTTGTTGCTTATTTTTTAATTCGGTGTTTAGTTTATCGAATAAAAAACCATCGTGTGCACCCCATTTAGAATTCATTTGATTGGATTCAAAATTATTTTTATCAATAATTTGATGGATACCACTAGCAAGCAAATAAGATTTAAAATTAGCAAATTCGGATTCGCCACCATAAATAAAAAATGGTTGATAACCATTGTTAATCATAGATTGTGGCATGGAGGGTAATTTTTCAAATTTATCGGGTTGGTGAATAATAGATCGTACCGCTTGCGAAGGAAAGCCACTAAGCAAGGCTACCAGGCCCTTATCGGTGCGATCTCCCGATGCATAAATAGAATCAAATGCAATACCCTCATTGGCTAGTTTACTGAGGTAGGGGCTCACATTCGCTTCGCCGCCAAAACTACCCAGCACATCAGAGGTAAAGCTTTCTAAAATAACTAATACCACATTTGGATTCTTAGATGTTAATATATTTTCGCTGTTTTGCTTTTGAGTAGTAGGATATAATTCGGCTAATGTTGATGTAGCCATGCTATCAGAAACAAATTGATAGGGGTTTTTACTATTGAGATTGTTTTGTAGCATGGAGGAGAGTAAATTCCAATCGGTATTTACCGTAGCATGGTTATAGCTTGAATTATTCGAAAAATAAGCAGCACTTTGATTAATAGGCGCTAATTGCATTCCACCTCTTAAACATAATATCATTATAAAAGTACCCAAAGGGATGGTAAGCAAAGAAAGCCAATTAAAGCTAAGTGTTTCAAAAGGAGCCGATACATATTTTTTATATAGCCAAAGCAGACAAATAAGCTGAATAGAAAATAAGCTTATTCCTAAAAATAATGGGGAAGAGGCACTAGAAGCAAGGGCTTCAGAAGGGGAGTGAATTAAAAAATCGATGGCCCTATTGTTAATTTTTGTTCCCCATTCGGTATAAATATGTAAATCAATGGTATGGGTGATGCTACTTAAAACAATAAATGTATAGTTGATTCTGACATATAAAAACTGAAAAATTGAATTGCTTTTGGGGATCAGTATGCTGATAAAAAATAAAATCAGTGGGATGGCTATAAAATAAGCGGTCATGGAAATGTCTAAGGGAAGACTATACCAAAATATTTTTCCAAAATCTATAAAAGTGAAGTCTTGTTTTTTTACAATATGATATAGCACAAAAACAATTCGGTGCAATAAAAAACTGAATAGCCAAAACAAAAATAAGTTGAAAAAATTGCGAATGGCTTGTCTCATATTTCCTTAAAAATTTGCTTAAAGATAATAAAAAAAATATCAGGGAAGCGGGATACACTTATAGCCATTATCGTAAGTGGAATAGTATTTATTTGAATTTAAATAGCTAGTATTCAGTGTTTTATTACTTATAATTTGAATAACATTTTCCTTTATTCCTTTTAAATTATAAGCAGCACATAGGAGGTAATCATCCCTTTGATGATTGATTGTAGCAATTGGTCTATATGGATTGGGTTTTGCAATAAATAAGAAAGTTTTGTCATGGATACGCACTAGACTTTGGTCTTTTACCCAAACTAATTTGGTTAAATGCCAGCCAATTTTTTGAAAGTTTTGAATTAATTTATTCAAGGCAATTTGATTGCTATTTTGACTACAGACTAAAGTATATTGATCTGCACTTTTAATTAATATACACGGACTGTCTTTTTGATGGATAAGGTAATGCGTCGTTTTCCAATCTTGATAACGGATGAAGCAACTATTCATTAAAAAAAGCAAACTAAAACCAGCACCATACCAGTTCATCCATTTAATATGATGGATAAGGTAAAAACTATAACAAAGTAGTATAGCCATTAATAAGCCGGCTGCTATCGAATCGATATGGTAGTAATAACTCAAAGCATAAGGCAGCATGCTTATTTTATGTAAAATATAGCCCATTAGCGCAATACATTTACTTAAAATTAAGCCAATGTATTTTGCAATTATTGGGAACGGATTTAGCGCTAATAGTGTAATACCTAAATATAATGCAATACTAGAAAGCGGAATGGCTAAGAGATTTGCTAATAAAAAATAATTAGGAAATTGATGAAAATAATAAAGTGACATGGCTAAGGTGCTTAATTGAGCTGCAATTGACACAGCAATGAGCATCCACATTTGATCGGCCAATTTATTTTTAAAATAGTGTAATCTATAAATAGCATCATAAAAATAGATAATTCCTAATACTGCTAAATAGGATAATTGAAATCCAATATCGAACAGGTATGCCGGGTCAATAATTAATAAAAAAAAGGCAGAACCAGCAATCAGATTATATGGATTGCTTTGATGACTGATTTGTTTGCCAATAATACTAAAAGATATCATTACTGCAGACCTACAAACCGAAGGGGAAAGCCCCGTTATATAGGCATATAGACAGACAAAAGAAATAAGGATAAATGATTTGAGAAGTTGTGTTTTACCCCATTTAAACAGCGATAATATTTTATTCAAAACCAGAAAAATAACACTGACATGTAAGCCAGAAACAGATAAAATATGGATAGTACCTGTTTTCGAATAATCAGCTATTACATCTTCTGAAATGCCCGATCTACTTCCAAGTAATAGGGCAGATGCTATTTTATAGCTTTCTTCGTTAAGGAGGTGTTTTTTTAAAATACTGTCGAATTTGTAGGCAATGAATAAGCTATTTGTTTTGAGATAACTCAATTGTTTGTGGCCAATAACCGAATCACTATTCTTAAGATAAACAAAATGAAAAACTTGTTTTTTATTCCAATAAGCTTGTGCATTAAATTCGCCTGGATTTCTATTTTTTTGAAATGAAATAGTATTGGATGTTAAACTTAATATACTACCAAGCGATAAGGTTTTATCTTTTGTGTAAATGAGTATTTTACCCTGTACATTTTGCTGTAAATTGCTGGCAATAACTTTTCCTAAGTATCTATTATTTAGTGAATTATTGCTCAAATTATCCACAATAACAACTTTTAGCATTTGGTAACTTTTCTTAGAAAAATGCTCCTTAGATAAAGCTTCTTGATGGGTAATATTTAATAGGAAACCAAAGAAAATAAAAATGATATTTAAGCTCATTCCATTTAACCAATGAAATGTAAATCTTTTAATTTTTCTAGCATAATAAAATTGAATAAAACAACTTAAAGAAAATAAAATGAAAGCTATGAGTACAAATAATATGTTAAATGGGAGATAAGTAGCGAGCATTATTCCTGTTATATAGGCAAGTAATAATCTGCCTAACACTACTGATCGCATGTAATTACGAATCATAATTTTATGGCTAATTGAATGGCATAATCAAGCGCATTATTTTTTCCAAAAACCTTGTTTTTATTAGCTTTTAGGCTTAGTGTGCAATTTTTTCTAATTTTACTTTGGAAGTAAAAAAAAGCCCTGGTGCCATTTCCATTTAATAAGACACTACTCAAATAATTGGGTAATTGTTGTTCTGCGCTATAAATTCTAGTATCAAATTCGCAATTATAAAAAGTAATCCCATAACCTATCGTTAATTTTAAATCACTTAGGGTGTATTTGATGGCACATTGAAATGCGTTTGAATTGCTAATACTATTTGTTTTATAATCAAATCTGTGGAGTAAGTATAATTGTTTAGCTATTATTTTTTTAAATACCAAAGTAACACTAAAAATGTGCTTGTATTCATATTTTCTTATGGTTTCAGCGATTTCTATTTTACTATTATTTTTAATTTGTAAACTACTTTTTAATTGTATTTCATTTCCTATTCGATTGATATAGATTAAAACTCCTTGTATTTTATTTTCTATGCTAGGAACTTTGATTGTTTTTTCAGCGCCATTAATCAAATGGGTATTACTTACTATTTGATAATAACTTTTTGAATTAATGGCTTGCTTAAATGCAATACTAAATCCAATATCATTCTTAGCATTACCTTGTAATAGTTGATTTGAAGCAAATTCGTTTTGATAATTTTCTGTAAAATAATTGAGTCCAAAAGCAACACTACTTTGCTTATTTAATATAGCCATACAGGCCAAATGGAAAGCGATTTTATCTTCAAATACCGCTATTTCGGAACCAATAAGCATGTTTTGGTAATGACTCAAAAAGTCAAGAGATATCCCTTTCTTATTATTAAACTCTTCAATAATGGTATTGATTCCAATTTGACTTGATTTAATACTAAAGGCTATTCTGCCATTAAAAATAGCCTGTGAGATTTTGTTTTTTCGCCTAATTTCTGTGGCAGTTCTATGTAAACCACTGCTACTGCCACTGTCAATTTTTTGATAAGATTGTGCTAAAAAATAGCTCCAGTTTTTTTGGTCTTTTCGAATCGCTATACCATTTTGATAACCTGATTCCATAGCAGATGCATAAGGACTAAAGCCATTGTTTGTCGCTATTAATGTAGTCCAATCGGCAGCAAATTCGGTGCCTTTACCTTGCCCACTTAATAATCCTTGGCCTAAAAAACTTCGAAAACTACCGGCAATTACATTTATATTGTTTTTATTAAAATAAATGCTTCCACATAAATGGTCCAGTGGAAATTGAATGGAGTTGAAATGATATTGTTCTCCTATATCTTGTTCTGTTGCAATCATCCAAGATATTCCATTAGTATTTTTATGGCTTAATTTATGATATAAGCTAAAAGAGCTGCCTTGAAATAAATTTACTTGATTGTTAAATTTTATTCTGGTGGTAGCAGTCGTACTTGGAATTTGGTAATTAGTTTCTGTTAAATGGATACAATATTTAGCTAGGTTCAATAAATCTTCTGTTGAAAAAACAGGAATAATTTGTAATTCATAGAGGTCTATTATTTTTCCAGTAAATTCAATGTGAGCAATGATTGCATCGATTTGTTCGGCTTTAAATAAGCCCGAATTTTTTAATTCTGTAGCGCTAGCTTTCGATAGATTAATTGGATGATATAGGAATTGATCTACATTTTCTAAGTGTTCGTTATAAATCTCCGCTGTGTTATCGTCCACTTCGAGGTTGATTCTTTCTAATTTATCTGTTTGTTCTATTACCTGTGCATGCATAATACTTGCGCAACAAAGTATAATTACCAATAATTTAAAACGCATAATTAATTTTAATGGCTGGGCTATTACCCAAAAATAAATGATGGTTATTGCTAAGCCAATAAACAATACGCTTATTTTTATAGGCAATCCCATAACCTAGAAATGGCGAATTACTTGCAATTGCCGCTCGAATGCTAATACTTGAATTTAATTCATAGTCTAGTCCAGCTTTCATTAAATAAGCCTGAGATTTAGACATACATAATGCGGCACTGAGCGATATTTGTTGATTAATTTGTTGATTCAATCCAATTCTTATGGCACTTGGAATTGAATTTTTATGATCGTTTATGCCTAAATTTAGGAGGTGTACAGCCCAACACAAACGGCGCTTTCGCTCATATATAAATCCTATTTCGGGTATAAAATTTAAGCTGGCTTGTTCATTCGCAAATTTACTACGGACTGCGTTTAAGTTCAATCCAAATCGAATATTTTCGTTTATTAAAACCGCAGCATTTAGGCACCACCGTTGGGAAGTTAAATCGTCAAAATTATTTTGATGAAAGGCAAATCCATAGGATTGATGAGCTAATGGAATGGCAATGGCAAATTGAAAGGAATTTAAATTAGCAATGCCAAAATCATTTTGCTGCCCTATACCGATGTATTTATGGCTTAGTTTTAAAGTACTGGCAGGATTTTCATCGATAATATTTGCTGATTTTAGCGCTATACCGGCTCCGAGTAATGCTCTAGTATCGGCACTTTGGAATTGTTGTGCAAAGGAATGGATTCCAATGAATACGAACACAACCATTATCCCACACACTTTCATTTATCAAAAGTGTGTAATTGGAGTTTAATTTAAAACCTAATAAGGGAAGGATTATAAATTATCCTTAATTTCTAGGAGAAATGCTTTTAAAGTAGCAAGTGAATCAATCACTTTTTGTGTTTCTTTGATTTCCTTTGAACCACCTTTCATGGCTTCTTTTGCGCCTTGTAAGGTATAGCCTTTTTCTTTCACTAAATGAAAAATAACTTTCAGGTTTTCTAGGTCTTCTGGTGTAAATAATCGGTTACCCTTTTTGTTCTTTTTGGGTTGGAGTATATCGAATTCATTTTCCCAAAATCGAATAAGGGATGGGTTTACTTGAAATAATTTTGCCACCTCTCCAATGGAGTAATACATTTTTTGAGGTTCGTATTCTTTGTATGGCATAATATCTTTTGAATTCTATGGGCTAATTTAACAATATCTTCAATTAATTACAATCAAATTAATCGAAAGATTGATTTGCTCTTGCAGATATCGTTAACATTTGCTGGTATTCTTTAGGAGATAGATCGTTGTAGTAAAAATTGATTGGATTAATTGGTTTGCCATTTTTCCTTACTTCATAATGGCAATGGGGAGCCGTAGAAGTTCCTGTATTACCAACATAACCAATTATTTCACCTCTTTTCACACTTTGGCCTCTTCTACATTTAATTCGACTCATATGGCCATATAATGTTTGGTATCCATAACCATGGCTTATTACCACATGATTGCCATATCCTCTTCCAGATTGATCGGCTAGGTTTACGTAGCCATCGCCTGTTGCATAAATTGGCGTACCAATTTTTGCAGTAAAGTCCATTCCAGTATGCATTTTAGAGGTTTTGTATATTGGGTGAATTCGATAACCATATCCAGATGCCATGGCTCTTAAATTTTTATTAGGTATGGGTTGAATGGCTGGAATAGAAGCTAATAATTTTGATTTGTTTTTAACTTCTTTTAATAATTCATCGTATGATTTCGATTGCACATACATTTGTTTGGCAACACGATCTAGCTTTTTAGCGCTTTCCAAAACGATATCAGCAAAATCATAATTCTCTAATGCTCTATATTTATTTACCCCTCCATATCTTCCTTTTCTAACATCACTGCTAATAGGATCTGCTTCAAAAATTACCCTATAAATATTATTGTCACGGTCGGTCAAGTCTTCCATAACAACATCCATAATTTTTAAACGCTCATTGAGTAATTCGTATTGAAGGTCTAATTGTTCAATTTCTCTCTTTAAGCGCTTCTCCTTAGGCGAATCGATGTAGGTATAAGCAAATATCATGACGATGCTGGCAAAAACCATTACCGAGGCTAAATAACCCAATACACGAAGCACCCTTCTGCTTAAAGAAAGCTCCACTTTCTCGTATTTGAGGGTATTGGTATTATAGAAATATTTTATCCTTTTCGCCATAATCTAGGTTACAAAAATAACATTTATTCAAAAAAACCACTCTTTCTACGATTAAACATAGATAAAGGCACAATTCCGATAAAAAATCGCGGTATTATGCTATTTTTGTTTTCTTAGAATAGCTATGAACTCAAAAGAAATTAGACAAGCATTTTTAGATTTTTTTAAATCCAAAGAACATCACATTGTTTCGTCGGCACCCATGGTGGTAAAAAACGATCCAACTTTGATGTTTATCAATTCAGGAATGGCACCTTTTAAAGATATTTTTTTAGGGGTGAGTCCTATAAAATATAAACGAGTAGCCGATACGCAAAAATGTTTGCGTGTTTCTGGAAAGCACAACGATTTAGAAGAAGTTGGAATTGATACCTATCATCATACCATGTTTGAGATGTTGGGTAATTGGTCTTTTGGAGATTATTTTAAAGCCGAAGCCATTGCTTGGAGTTGGGAGTTGTTAACCGAAGTTTATCAATTACCAAAAGATAGATTATACGTTTCTGTTTTTGAAGGCGATGAAAAAGAAGGAATTCCTAGGTCGGTAATTGCATTTGAGGAATGGAAAAAAATTGTACCCGAAGAACGTATCATATTAGGAAATAAAAAAGATAATTTCTGGGAAATGGGAGAAACAGGGCCATGTGGACCTTGTTCCGAAATCCATTTTGATTTAAGACCCGATGCAGAACGCGCATTAGTGAATGGGGCAACTTTAGTCAATGCCGATCATCCGCAAGTAATAGAAATTTGGAATAATGTATTCATGCAATACAATCGTATGAAAGATGGTTCGCTGGCGCCTTTGCCTATGAGACATGTTGATACGGGTATGGGTTTTGAAAGATTGGTGAGAGTTATACAAGGAAAATCTTCGAATTACGATACTGATATTTTTCAACCATTGATTCAGTTTATTGCAAGCGAATCTAAAATACCCTATGGTCAATCTGAAAAAACAGATATTGCCATGCGTGTAATTGCAGATCATATTCGTGCCATTGCATTTTGTATTACCGATGGCCAATTACCTTCCAATACAGGCGCAGGCTATGTTATCAGAAGAATTTTAAGAAGGGCAGTGCGTTATGCGTATACCTATTTAGATATCAAAGAACCTTTCATTTATCAATTAGTAGCCATTTTAGCAGATCAATTTAAAGGCGTTTTCGATGAAATTGTTACGCAAAAAGAATTTGTAGAAAAAGTGATTATTGAAGAAGAAACGGCTTTTTTAAAAACTTTAGCAACCGGTATTCAACGATTTGATAAATACATTCCAACTAATAATATCATTGACGGTGCATTTGCATTTGAGTTATTTGACACCTTCGGATTTCCAATAGATTTAACCCAATTAATGGCATCCGAAAAAAAATGCAGCGTTGATTTGATTGGATTTAATGAAGCCTTGCAAATTCAGAAAACTAGATCAAGAGCTGCAACAGCAATAGATACAGACGATTGGACGGAAGTAAATAGCGAGCTTGCTGCAAATTTTGTAGGCTATGATTTACTCGAATCGCAAACAGCAATTATTAAATACCGTAAGGTTACCGCTAAAAATAAAATTCAATTTCAATTAGTTTTAGCTGAAACACCTTTCTATGCAGAAAGTGGAGGACAGGTTGGAGATAGAGGTTTATTAATAGACCAAACGACTAACAAACAAATTAACATTACGGATACTAAAAAAGAAAATAATTTAATTGTTCATTTTTGTGATGAATTACCTTCGCAATTAAATAGTGTATTTACGGCAAGTGTAAATGTTCCCAAAAGAATGGCAACAGAAAACAACCATTCGGCTACACATCTATTACATGCTGCATTAAAGCAAGTTGTTGGAGTGCATGTGAATCAAAAAGGATCTTTAGTAAACGAAGATTACCTAAGGTTTGACATTTCCCATTTTGCCAAATTAACGGCAGAAGAAATTCAACAAGTTGAACAAATTGTGAATGATAAAATTAGGTCACAAATTCCTTTAAAAGAAGAACGAAATGTGCCCTATCAAACTGCTTTGACAAGTGGCGTAACCGCTTTGTTTGGTGAAAAGTATGGAGATTTTGTACGCGTAATTACTTTTGATGACCAATATTCAAAAGAACTCTGCGGCGGAACCCATGTTAAAAACACGGCTCAAATAGGTTTGTTTAAAATACTATCTGAAGGCGCTGTTGCAGCTGGAGTAAGGCGAATAGAGGCAATTACAGGCGAGAAGGCATTAGCCTATTATAATGAGCAGGTAGAATTAATTACTGCAGTAAAAGAAAAACTGAAAGCACCAATTGATGTAATCAAATCTATCGATCAATTAATAGAGGAAAATGCAAAGCTTAAAAAAGCTTTAGAACATTTTGAGTTGGCTGCTGCAGGTAATATCAAAGAAGCATTAAAAAAAGAAATACAAACGATTAACGGAATTCAGTTTTTAGCTAAAAAAGTGAACATCCAAAATGCCGATAGTATTAAAAATATATTATTTGAATTAAGGGCGGAGTTTGCTCCTGCATTTTTATTACTAGGTGCCGAAATAGACGAAAAACCTCATTTAGCCTTGATCATAGCCGATCAATTAGTGGCCGAAAAAGGTTTTAATGCGGCGCAAATAATTAGAGAATTAGGAAAAGAAATTCAAGGTGGAGGTGGAGGCCAAGCATTTTTTGCAACCGCAGGTGGTAAAAATGTAGCTGGATTAGCTGCTGCAATTGATAAGGCTTTAAATTTTATTAAGTAAATGGTGGTCAAGTTTATTTTATTTTTAACTCGAATTGCTGCTTATTTCTTTTATCCAGAAAAGGAATTAATAGGCATGAAGCGTTTAGAAACGAATAAACCCTTATTAGTCTGCGCCAATCATGGCAATGCCTTCATTGATGCTATGCTCATTATGGCCTTCTCGAAAAGAAAATATCATGTGCTAGTACGCTCCGATGTTTTTACTGCTAAATGGTCTAATTGGTTATTGCAAAAATGGCAATTGATTCCGGTATATCGTTTGCGTGATGGTATTGGTCAATTAGATAAGAACAAAGAGATTTTTAATAAGTGCATCAAAATATTTGAAGACAATGGCGCCATTATTGTATTTCCAGAAGCCAATTGTTTTTTAGAAAAGAAGCTAAGGAAATTACATAAAGGCTCTGCTAGGCTTGCGTTTCAGGCCGAAGAATCAGCTAATTTTAAACTAGGATTATCAATCGTAGGGGTAGGTATTAATTACGAACGCATGCGCTTATTTGGCGGTAAAATTTGGTTGTCTGTTTCAAATCCATTTGGTATAGCTCATTTAAAAAACAATTATCAATTAGATAAAAACGAGGCACTACTTAATGTAACCAAACAAATAGAAACGGATATAAAAGTGAATATGGTTGAATTAGCGAATGCCAAACAAGAATATTTATGGGAACGCGTTTTGGCTTGGACCCAAACCAGCAAATCTTTTAAATACGCCATGACTGTAGCCGAAAACATTCGTTTAGAAACAGAAGAATTGCAAGATGTTTTAAAATCTGCTGTACATGATTTCGAAAATAAATTGCGTAAAGTTGGCATCAATAGAAAATGGTTAATGCAGCATCAAGCTATTTCGCAAAGCAAATTAGGCTTATTTGTTTTTTTAAGATTAATTGATTTAATATTTTTATTTCCTATTTTTCTTATAGGCTTGTTGTTTCATGCTATGCCATTTTATTTGCCCTTGGCAGTTGCTACTGCCATTTTCAAAAAAGACAGGGAATACGATGCCTCTATAAACATAACGGGTTCGGTGGTTTTACTATTATTTTTATATATTATCTATGCCATTATTATCTATGCCTATCTACCAAGTATTATTTTAGTTGGCTTAGCATTGATTACGCTCTTGTTAAGCAGTATAGTGGCATTTCATTATAGAAGAAATTGGATTGAATTAAAATCTGCCATTCATTATTGGAAACTAAATAAGATTGAAAAAACAGAATTGACCGAGCAGTTAAATTTTATTTCAGAAGAATTAGCTCAGTTTTAAAATAATTATACCGAATTAAATGGAAGAATTTGAATTAGTAGTTGGTTTAGAAATTCACGCACAATTATCCACTAAAAGTAAGGCTTATGCGTCTGATTCTGCTGGTTTTGGCGATGATCCAAATACCAACATAAGTGTAATTACTTTGGGTCATCCGGGTACTTTACCTAAAGCAAATGCGCAAGTAATTGATTTTGCGATCAAGATGGGTTTAGCCACCAATTGTACTATTCGTTTAGAAAATCAATATGCAAGAAAAAATTATTTCTATGCAGATTTACCTAAAGGCTATCAAATTACACAAGATACGACACCCATTTGTACCAATGGTTTTGTAGATGTTAAATTAAAAGATGGAAGTGTAAGCAGGGTAGGTATTACTAGAATACATATGGAAGAGGATGCTGGAAAAAGTATTCACGATCAAGATTATAGAGATACTTTAATTGATTTAAATAGAGCTGGTGTACCTTTAATCGAGATTGTTTCTGAGCCCGATATTAGAAGTTCGGAACAAGCAGGAGCTTACCTTACAGAGCTTCGTAAGGTATTAAGGTATTTAGAAATTTGTGATGGAAATATGGAAGAAGGCAGTATGCGTTGCGATGCTAATATTTCTGTCAGAAAAAAAGGAGCAAGCGAATTTGGTAATCGTTGTGAAGTTAAAAATTTAAATTCTATTCGAAATGTTCAACGTGCAATTGAATACGAATTTCAACGTCAAGTTGAATTGGTAAAAGCCGGAGAACATATAGACCAAAACACACTTAATTTTGATGCAGCAACGGGTAAAACCAGTGTGCTAAGATCAAAAGAAATGGCTAATGATTACCGTTATTTTCCGGAGCCAGATTTACCGCCAGTTGTACTCACCAATGAGTATATTCAAGCCATTGAGCGTGATATGCCTGCGCTTCCAGAACAATTATTTAAAAGGTTTACCACAGAATACCAGTTAACGCCATACGATGCGAATGTTCTTTTAGATCAAAAAGAATTAGCACAGTATTTCATGGAATTGGGAACGCATTGTGCTAATTATAAATTAGCAGCAAACTGGATTATGGGTGCGGTAAAATCATACCTTAATGAACAAGCCATTGGTATTATGGAATTTCCAATTCCTCCAATACAAATAGCTGCAATCATTCAATTAATTGAATCAAATAAGATTAATAATACCAGTGCAACGCAAATTTTATTTCCAGCATTAATAAATAATCCTATTGCCAATGTTGCCGAATTAGCGCAATCATTAAATATCATTATCAATACTTCTGATGAAGATATGATGGCTTTTGTAAACGAGGTATTGGCTAAATACCCTGACAAGGTTGCAGAATACAAATCTGGTAAAAAAGGCTTACTAGGCTTGTTTATGGGTGAAGTAATGAAATTAGCAAAGGGTAAATTAGACCCCAAAGAAGCAAATAAATTAGTGGTAGCAGCATTAGAAAAATAAATAATGAAAAAAATTAATATTGGTATTATTCTACTTATTCTTTTTGTTTTTCAATCATGTTCCGAAAACAATGGTTTTAAAATTAAAGGTAAAGTTACTGGTGGTACTTTAAAAAAAGTGATTCTCGAAAAAATAGAAGGTCAAATAATCGAATTAGATTCTGCAGAAATTTCGAGTAATGGAGCATTTGAAATTTATGGTAATGCCGACGAAAAAGCAATTTATCGTTTAAATTTTGAAGGTAAAAAAGCGATCGATTTAGTGTTGGATAATACTTCTGATGTGGAAGTTAATTTTGATGCAGCTGGACCCATGGCAGCCTATGAAATAAAGGGTTCACCACTTTCTTTGCAATTAAAAGAAGTGAACGATATTTTATATCAAACTTTCCAAAAAGTGAATGCTTTACAACAGCAATATGCACAATCAGTTAATGATCCAAACATTGCTCAAATTCAAAAAAAATTAGAACAATCTTATTTCGAAATATTGAATTTACAAGTTCAATTGATTCAAAATTATGTAAAATCACATGCCGATTTCTTAGTCAAATTATATGCATTATCTTATTTGAATGCAGAGGAAAACTATAATTTCATTGATCAAGTATTTAAAGAAAATGCCCTTGCAATTGATAGTTTTAAATATGCACAGCAATTTTATGCGAGATTTTCTGAAATTAAAATGCTCAATATTGGTGAAATAGCGCCAGAAATTAATCTACCAAATCCCAAAGGAGCACTCATTGCATTATCATCTTTAAAAGGACAAGTAGTATTGCTTGATTTTTGGGCATCATGGTGCGGCCCTTGCCGAAAAGAAAATCCTAATAATGTTTTATTGTACAATAAATACCACACAAAAGGATTTACCATTTATGGCGTTTCTTTAGATAAAAATAAAGAAGCCTGGGAAAAAGCAATCATGGATGACGGCTTAACTTGGAACCAGGTGTCGGATTTAAAGTATTGGGCTTCTGATGCAGCTAAATTATATAAAGTGGAGGCCATACCCTTTACCGTTTTGCTAGATAAAGAAGGTAGAATAGTGGCGAAAAATTTAAGAGGTGCCGAATTAGCAGCTAAAGTTCAACAGTTATTAAAATAAATGATGCATTTACATTTTAGCTGTAGTTTATAATTATTTAACATACAATTAACCCAAGTAGTGAATTCATTAAACTACATTTGGTAAAATATTATATATGAGTACTGTAAAACAGAAAATTCTGATTGTAGACGACGAACCAGATATTTTGGAGTTAATCGCCTATAATTTAAATAAAGAAGGTTATTTGTATATAACAGCATCAAACGGATTGGAAGCCATTCAAATGGCTAAAAAACACCTTCCCGATTTAATTTTATTAGATATCATGATGCCTAAATTAGACGGTATCGAAACATGCCGTCAATTAAGAGCCATGCCAGAGTTTAAAAACACCTATATGGTTTTTTTAACAGCAAGAAGCGAAGAATATTCAGAAATTTCTGGATTCAATGTTGGAGCCGACGATTATATTGCTAAGCCTATAAAACCGCGTGCTTTAATTAGTAGAATCAACGCCATTTTAAGACGCAATACAGTTGCGGATATAGCCGCTTCTTTGAGATTAGAAATTGGAGATTTAGTGATTGATAGAGAAGCTTATTTAGTTTTTCAAAATGGAAATAAAATTACCTTAGCTAAAAAAGAATTTGAATTACTTTATCTTTTAGCATCTAAGCCCGGAAAGGTTTTTACCAGAGAAGGCATTTTAAATAGCATTTGGGAAGAATCTGTGGTGGTTACCAATCGTACTATAGATGTTCATATTCGTAAAATAAGAGAAAAATTAGGCGATCATTATGTCACAACCGTTAAAGGAGTTGGATATAAATTCGAAATTTAATTGTAATTTTATTGAATGAATAAAAATCCAACACCCCGAAGTATCTCATTTTACACAGCCCTAGCGGTTACTTTTTTTGTTGGATTGTTCGTTTATTTTTCTGGTTTAAATATCATTGCCATTGGTTCTATATTGGCATTTACTTTTGTTACAACCTTTATCTTATTTATTTATGCAATTGAAGTTTTTATTTACCGTAAAATAAAACTGGTTTATAAAAATATTCACAACCTTAAATTGAAAAAAGTAGGTCCTCGTTTTCCCGAATTCCAATCTTCGGATCCAATCACAGATGTAGAAAATGAAGTTCGTAATTGGGCCGAAGCAAAGTTTACCGAAATTGAACAATTGCGAGAAATGGAACAGTATCGAAAAGAATTTTTAGGTAATGTTTCGCACGAATTAAAAACACCTATTTTCAATATACAAGGATATATCAATACACTATTAGATGGTGCTATAGACGACCCTTTAGTAGCGGTACCATTTTTAAAGAAAGCAGCTAAGAGCACCGATCGTATTGCTACACTAGTAGACGAATTAGAAGCCATCACCCAATTAGAATCAGGATTTTTAACCATGGAAATGGAGCCTTTCGATATCCATGAATTAATCCATGATATTTTTGATTCCTTGGCTTCGAGAGCCGCTAAAAGAAATATCATACTAAAATTCAAAGATGGTTGTGATGTACCTTTTATGGTCGAAGCAGATAAAGATAGAATTCGTCAAGTGGTGATTAATTTAATTGTCAATTCCATTAAATATGGTAATGATGATGGAACCACGCAAGTGGGTATATATGATATGGATAAAAATGTGTTGATTGATGTAGCCGATGACGGTATTGGCATTGCGGAAGAACACATTCCTAGGTTATTTGAAAGGTTTTACCGTGTCGATAAAAGTCGATCGAGAGAAGGTGGCGGAACAGGTTTAGGATTAAGTATTGTTAAACATATCATCGAGGCGCATAACCAAACAATCAATGCAAGAAGCACCATTAATGTTGGAACTACCTTAAGCTTTACGCTTAAAAAGCCATAAAACATTATTATTTTAGCTTTAGGCTAATTAGCCTATCTTCGCGCTATGAAATTTCCGCATTTTAAAGACCTCATTTTATTCGAGGATGATCATGTGATCGTGATCAACAAACCAGCTTTTATCAGTACACTCGACGATCGTTCTGGCGACACGATTACCATTATTAGAATGGCTAAACAATATTTGCCAGATGCACAGGTTTGTCATCGTTTAGATAGAGAAACCTCTGGGGCATTAGTGATTGCAAAAGATGCAGAAACCTATCGAGCCATCAGTATGCAGTTTGAACACCGCGAAGTGAGTAAAATTTATCATGCATTTGTAGACGGACATCATAAATTCGATGATTTATTAATTGATTTGCCAATTGTAAACTATGGCAAAAGCAATGTAAAAATTGATAAAATTGATGGTAAAAAAGCAGAGACTTATTTCAAAACTTTACAGTTTTTTAAACACTATACCCTCATAGAATGTAAGCCTTTAACGGGTAGAATGCACCAAATAAGAATTCATTTAGCTACACAGCGTGCCAGCATTACTGGCGACGATTTATACGGGGGTAAACCTTTTATGTTATCGTCTGTCAAAAGAAATTATCGATTATCTAAAGAGCAAGAAGAGCAACCCATTATGAAAAGGTTTGCCTTACATGCTAGAGCGATTGGATTTAAATTAGCAGATGATACCACCATTTCTATCGAGGCGCCTTATCCAAAAGATTTTGACACCATGTTAAAAATGTTGCAGAAGTTTGATGTTTAGCTTAACCGCCGTAACCCAATAATTTCATTACTTGTTTAGAGTTTTGCTCTTCGCCAAATACTTCGTAATTAAAAGTTTCGTCTCTATTTTTACGAATCAAAATATGTTTTGGATGAGGTAATAAACAATGATGTACGCCACCATATCCGCCTAATACTTCTTGATATGCTCCCGTGTGAAAGAAGCCAAGGTATTGCACCTTACGCGTTTTAGGCATAAACACATTGTTCATATGTGCTTCTTGATTATAATAATCTTGGCCATCGCAGGTGATGCCACCTAAGTTTACTTTTTCATATTCCGAATCCCAATTATTAATGGGTAATAAAATATAGCGTTGGTTCATGGCCCAAACATCGGGTAGGTTGGTAATAAAACTTCCATCTAACATTAACCATTTTTCGCGATCGTTTTGTTGCTTACGACCTAAAACTTTATACAAAATACCAGAGGCATCAGAAACGGTGTATTTACCAAATTCAGTAAGAATATCAGGTTCCATTACTTGGTGTTCTGCGCAAATATCTTTGATACGTTTCACAATTTCATTTACCATGTATTCATAATCGAATTCAAAGGTTAATGAGTTTTTGAAAGGCATACCACCACCAATATCTAAAATACTCAAATCTGGATTTACCTTTTTGAATTTACAATATAGGGTTACATATTTTTCGAGTTCGTTCCAATAATAAGGGGTATCACTGATGCCAGAATTAATGAAAAAATGCAATAATTTTACTTTGAAATTGGGATGTGATTCTATTCTTTGGTGATAAAAATCGATGACATCTTCCATTCTGATACCTAATCTGCTGGTATAAAACTGAGAGTCGGGTTGCTCTTCGGATGCAATTCGAATACCTAAATTACAGGTTACATCCAGTTCATCATCGTAAAAATAAAACTCTTCTTTGTTGTCTAATACCGGAATGATGTTATGAAAGCCATCATGTAACATATCGACAATATATTGCTTGTAATGGTCTTTTTTGTAGCCATTGCAAATAACCGTAATGTCTTTTTTTAGAATTCCTTTTTTCTCTAAATGATCGATAATTGGCATATCAAATGCCGAAGAAGTTTCTAAATGCACATCATTTTTAAGCACTTCATCTAAAATATGTCTAAAATGAGAGCTTTTGGTACAATAGCAATAGGTATAACTGCCTCGATAATTATTGTTGACAATGGCTCTTTGGAACCATAATTTGGCTTGTTGTATTTTTTTAGAAACTATAGGTAAATAAGTGAACCTTAGGGGCGAACCATAGGTTTCTATCATTTCCATCAGGTTTAATTCATGGAAATAAAGTTCGTCGTCATGCACTTCGAAACCCTCTTGAGGGAAACCAACACTTAAATCAAGAAATTCCTTGTAACTTTGCATTATCTTATCGTTTGTTGCAAAGATATTTTATTTATTTGTAGAAAACATAGATACAAATCCATTTTTTAATATTTTTTGGATTTGCAGCTTGTAAAGCCAATTGTTATGAAGAATTTAAAAATAATTGAAGTTAAATCTGAATTGGGAGCCGGAACCAGAGGGGCTAGTATGGGTGTGGATGCGATTAAAATTGCTGCACTCGATTTTGGTAGTCGATTTTTTAAACAATACCAATCGATAAAAGTACCCCACGAAAACCATTTGCTTTTAGAATCTGCGGGTAATACCCATGCTAAAAGAATTTCTGGTGTACTTACCATGTTAGAAAGAGTCAACGAAGAAGTAGCGCGTGTGATTAAAAATGGCGATTTTCCGGTTGTGCTTGCAGGAGATCATTCAACCGCAGCAGGAACAATTGCAGGTATCAAATCTGCTCATCCTAAATCGCGTTTAGGGGTCATTTGGATTGATGCACATGCTGATTTACATACACCCTATACAACGCCTTCTGGTAATATTCATGGTATGCCTATTGCCATTTCTTTAGGAGAAGATAATGTAGAATCCAAGATCAATAAACCCGATCAAGAAACCATTAATTATTGGTATCAATTAAAAAATGTTGGAGGAATTTCTCCTAAAATTATGCCCAATGATTTAGTTTATATTGGGGTAAGAGATACCGAAAAACAAGAGGAATATTTGATAAAAAAATTCAGTATAAAAAAATTCACCACTACCGAAATTAGGAGAAAAGGCATGGAAAAAATTGCCATAGAATCATTAGCTTATTTAGATCATTGTGAAATTATTTATGTTTCTTTTGATGTGGATTCTATGGATGCTGGTATTTCTAAAGGTACTGGAACACCTGTACCCAATGGTATTACAGAAAAAGAAGCAGGTAATTTAGTGGCAAGATTAATGGAAAGCCCTAAAGTATGTTGTTTCGAAATGGTCGAGATTAATCCTACACTCGATAAAGAAAATTTAATGGCAGAAAATGCTTTCGAAATTTTAGTGAGAGCAACCAATCAATTGATAAACGATTAATGAATATTTCCGAACAATTAATTGCCCAAACGCAACAAGCCATTATTGATTTCAATGGACAAACTATTCCATTGGAAGCTATCTCTTTACAAGAAACACGAAAAGAATTTGAAGGAGAAATTACCATTGTCACTTTCCCTTTTATTAAATTCAGCCAAAAATCTCCAGAAGAAACAGGTCAAATTATTGGCACTTATTTACAAGAAAATTGTGAATTTGTAAAAAGCTTTAATGTGCTGAAAGGCTTTTTAAATATAGCATTACAAGACCAATATTGGATCGATGTGTTAGCAAATATACATGCCAATGCCAACTTTGGAAACCTTGCACCTAAACAAGAAAAGGTAATGGTCGAATATTCTTCGCCTAATACCAATAAGCCTTTGCATTTGGGTCATGTAAGAAATAATTTATTGGGTTATTCTTTAGCCGAATTATTATCATCGGCAGGTTACGAAGTCATTAAAGTAAATTTAATCAACGACCGAGGAATACATATTTGTAAATCGATGTTGGCTTGGATGCAATTTGGAAACGGGGAAACACCTGAATCCACTGGATTAAAAGGCGATCATTTAGTTGGAAAATATTATGTAGAGTTTGATAAACACTATAAATTAGAAATTAAAACTTTAATAAATGCTGGTCTTTCGGAAGATGATGCAAAAAAACAAGCGCCCATTATTTTACAAGCGCAAGCCATGTTGCTTAAGTGGGAAGAAAAAGACCCAGCAACGATTGCGCTATGGGAAAAAATGAATGCATGGGTTTATGCTGGGTTTGAAAAAACCTATCAATCCATGGGCGTTAATTTTGATAAATATTATTACGAATCCAATACCTATTTATTAGGAAAAGATATTATTGAACAGGGTTTAGCAAAAGGAGTTTTTTACCAAAAAGCGGATCATTCTGTTTGGATTGATTTAACGGCCGAAGGCCTCGATCATAAGCTTGTTTTAAGGGGCGATGGCACTTCGGTTTATATTACCCAAGATTTGGGCACAGCAGCCTTAAAACATGCCGATTTTGGCATGAAACGTTCTATCTATGTAGTAGGTAACGAACAAGATTACCATTTCAAGGTATTATTATTGATTTTACAAAAGCTAGGCTTCGATTGGGCTAAAGGACTTTACCATTTATCTTATGGCATGGTAGATTTACCAAGTGGCAAAATGAAATCAAGAGAAGGAACGGTGGTTGATGCCGATGATTTAATTGCAGAAATGATTCAATCTGCACAGGCACAAACCGAAGCACTCGGAAAAATAAATGATTTTCCAGCAGCAGAAAAAACACAGTTATACGAAACAATCGGTTTAGGGGCCTTAAAGTATTTCTTATTAAAGGTAGATCCAAAAAAACGATTATTGTTTGATCCATCCGAATCTATTGATTTACAAGGTAACACAGGGCCTTTTATTCAATATTCTTATGCTAGAATTCAATCTATTTTAAGAAAAGTAAATAGGAGTATCCCCGAAAAATGTAAGGTAACTAGCATTAATAAAAATGAATTAGCCCTTATTTTAGAATTGAATAAATTCGAAGAGCAAATTTCGATGGCCGCTGAAAGCTATAGCCCTGCCGTTATTGCTAATTATGTTTATGAACTAGCAAAAGCTTTCAATAAATTTTATCATGATGATCCTATCAGTCAATTAGCCGATACCGAATTGCAAGATTTTCGTTTAATGCTTTGTGTAAATACCGCTAAAGTAATTCGTAAATCTTTTGCCATTTTAGGAATTGCTGTTCCTGAAAGAATGTAATTTCATGCGCCAATTTACAAATTCTGATTAAAAATTATTACAAGAAATTAGCCGCCACTTTTGCGTCTTTCATTCCTGCTGCATAATCATAAAAACCTTTCCCAGATTTTACGCCTAAATCGCCAGCAGTAACCATTTTTACTAATAATGGACAAGGTGCATATTTTGGATTTCCAAAACCATCATGTAATACATTGAGTATGGCTAAGCAAACATCAAGACCAATAAAATCGGCTAATTGAAGTGGTCCCATTGGATGAGACATGCCTAATTTCATAACGGTATCTATTTCTTCAACACCAGCAATGCCTTCAAATAATGAATAGATGGCTTCGTTGATCATAGGCATTAAAATACGGTTGGCAATAAAACCAGGATAGTCATTTACGAGTGTTGGTGTTTTACCAATTTTAATAGACAAATCCATAATGGTATCGCAAACTGCTTGTGAAGTTTGGTAACCTTTAATCACTTCTACCAGTTTCATAATAGGAACCGGATTCATAAAATGCATACCAATTACTAATGCAGGACGCGAGGTAACGGCTGCAATTTCGGTAATTGAAATAGAAGAAGTATTTGTTGCTAATATGGCATGCGGGGCAGCTAATGCTGATAAATCTTCAAAAATTTTCTTTTTAATAGTTGGGTTTTCTGTAGCAGCTTCAATAATTAAATCAGCGTTTTTAACGCCTTCTGCCAAAGAAGTATAGGTAGTAATGTTTGCGAGTGTTTGCACTTTAATTTCCTCGCTGATACTGCCTTTACTCACCATACGGTCAAGGTTTTTAGCAATGGTTGCTAATGCTCTTGCTAATGCCTCTGGATTAATATCAATTAAAGCAACTGCATAACCATTTTGTGCAAATGTATGGGCAATACCATTACCCATTGTCCCCGAACCTATTACTGAAATATTTTTCATTGATTTTTTTTCTTACAATATTAGAATTTTGAAATGATTTTTTCAAGTATTTCCATTCCTTGATCGATGTGTTGTTTTTCCATGGTCAAAGCGGGTCTAAAACGAATAGTTTGGTGGCCACAGCCTAAAAACATCACATTGTTTTCCATTCCTTTATTTAAAAAACTATCTCTTATTTCTTTGCTAGGAAAATCAAATGCGGTAATTAATCCTTTACCTCTTACATTCGAAACAACTTCGTGTTTAGCAGCAATTTGATGCAAACTATCTTGCAAGTAAGCTCCTGTTGAAGCTGCATTTGCTAATAAATGATCTTCTTCGATAATTTCCATTACTTTAGCTGAACGTACCATATCTACAAGGTTTCCGCCCCATGTCGAATTGATTCGAGAAGAAACTCTGAATACATTTGTTTCTATTTCATCCACTTTATTGCCTACTAAAATTCCGCAAACTTGCATTTTTTTACCAAAGGCTAAAATATCTGGTCTTGTATGAGCGCCAAAATGTTCGTGTGCCCAAAATTTGCCCGATAATCCAACACCTGTTTGTACTTCATCATAAATTAAAAAGCAATCGTTTTCGTCTGCTAAAACTCTTAATTTTTCTAAAAATTCTTGACGGAAATGATTGTCGCCACCTTCTGATTGAATGGGTTCAATGATGATCGCACAAATTTCGTCTGTGTTATCTTGAAAAGCTTGTTTGATTTGTGCAATACTGATTGCCTCTCTTTGCTCAACATCTGCAATGCTTTCAGGCGTTAATGGAAATTTAATTTTAGGATTGCTCACCCTAGGCCAATCAAATTTTGCAAACCATTTGGTTTTATCTGGTAAGGTATTGGTTAAACTTAATGTATATCCAGATCTTCCATGAAACGCTTGTTCGAAATGAAGAATTTTAAATCCTTTTTCTTTTTTATGTCCTTTTTGAAAGTTCTTTTGTACTTTCCAATCCATGGCCACTTTTAATGCATTCTCAATAGCTAAAGAACCACCTGCAATAAAAAAAGCATTGGGTAAATAGCTTGGAATACCCACTCTGCCAAAGGTTTCCACAAAGTGTGCATATTGCGTGGTATAGATATCTGAATTAGATGGGTTGGTTAATGCAGCCATCATCAAATCTTTTTTGAATTGCTCATCTCCAATCATTTTTGGATGATTATAACCAAGTGGTACAGAGGCAAAGCAAGTAAAAAAGTCTAAATATTTTTTGTCGTTTTTACTGTCATACATCCAAACGCCATTGCTTTTTTCCATGTCAAAAACCATATCGTAACCATCGGCTAAAATGTGTTTACTCAATGTTGCTTGTACATCTGATGGCTTAATTTGTGTGCTATTCATATTTTGATGTTTTTTTCAAAAATAATGATAAATGGCTCAATTCTACGCTTTTGATATTATAAAGTCAGATTTGGTACTTTTTACTTCATTGTTAGATCAACAAAGATATTGCTTCTGATTTAGCTAATTTAATTAGTAAAAACAGGGGTTTATTGTAGCTTGTCTTTCATGCCTAGGTTGCCAATTAAGCCACCTGTATGAATAAATAAGACCTTTTCTCCTGTTTGAATTATGGCTTGTTGCATTAGGTCGTACAAAGCATATAAAGCCTTGGCTGTATAAACTGGATCTAATAAAATACCAGTTGCTTGTTGAAATTTTTTCATAAAAGAAATTAATGCAGGACTGGTTTTTGCATAGGCACCAAAATGATAATTTTCTTGAATACTATAATGAGCGTATGTTGTTTTGGAAATGGTATAATCTACAATTTCTTGAATGCCTTTATGAACAACAACTGCATGTACTTTAGTGCTTAAATGATGTTTAGCACAACCATTTAAAATACCGCAAAAGGTACTGCCTGTTCCAGCTGCTAATACAATGTGGTCGAAGGTTTGTGGCAATTCATCAATCAATTCGGAACAACCTAAAATGGCTTCATCTGAACGGCCTCCTTCATCAATAAAAAAAGCATCCATATTATTTGAAAAATATTTTTCAAATAATTCCGCTTTGTTTAAATAGGAAATTCGGTCTACAAAAATCATTTTCATACCAAATTGCTCGCAAAGAAATAAGGTATGATTGCTTGCATCAAGTTCTTCGCCTCTTACAAAACCTACAGATTTAAAGCCTTTCAGCGCGGCAGCACAGGCGGTAGCTAATAAGTGATTAGAATAAGCCCCTCCAAAAGTGACCAGCGTTTTTTTGTTTCGTAATTGTGCCGTTTGAATCAGGTATTTTAATTTCCTCCATTTATTTCCAGAAATATATGGGTGGATTAAATCATCTCTTTTGATATATAACTCAATACCAGCGGGTATTTCAAACTGTATTTGCTGTAAAGGTGAATTTATTTCCATTGAATAATAATTTGGATTATTTTAAATCCAAATTAAAACCTAAACCAACAGAAGTGAGGGGATATGCACCAAATGTTTTACTCGCATTAACGGTTAAGAATAAAAATTTAAAACGGCCACCAATTGTTGCAGTAGCACCATTGGCGCCATCTACAATGATATTAACCGGATTTTTCAATACATCAATTACTTTGTTACCATAATTCACATCTGTTATTCTGTCTTCAAAAGAGGTTAATGGAAAATCGCCATTTAATTCAATGGTAGTAGAACTTGCTTGATAATTTAAACCAGCATAAACGGTGATCATTAATACTTTCTTAGATAAAATTAAACCATAGGTTTGCGCAGTGGTTGTCATAGAAAAAACCTGATTATCGAATGAACTGCTCTTACCTGTTTTTATATTGGTGAAAGGATCTGGCGCCAATGATAAATTACTTGATATATTGAATCTGGTAAATCCTGCATAAGCTGATAAATCAAAAGGTAATTTATTGACAAAGGGAATCCATTGTTTTAAGCTGTGTTT
>CANNIS010000014.1 GCA_947505035.1 Sphingobacteriales bacterium | reverse complement strand
TAGCCTTCTGGAAATCCTTGAATAAATTGATCTGCATTGGCTCTTTGCGCGGCTAAAATAATTTCTGCTTTACTTGCATTTATTTTTCCGTAAGCAATATTTTCTTCGATGCTTCCACCAAACAATAAAACATCTTGCGGAACAATGGCTACTTGATTTCGAATATCTGTTAAAGAGTAAGAGCTAGCTGGCTGATTGTCGAATAATAAAACACCAGCATCGGGTTCGTAGAATCGTAGTATCATCGAGGCTATGGTAGATTTTCCTGCACCGCTAGGCCCAACAATCGCAACCCTTTCGCCTATTTTAGCTTCAAAAGAAATTTCATCTAATACTTTAATTTCTTTTCTAGAAGGATAATTAAAACTTAGTTTTTCGAATTTAAGCGAACCGACAATTTTTTTATCAATTTGATGAGCATCTTTTACCAAAGGTAAATCTTCATTTACTTCATTCAGTAATTCGACCACTCTTTCACTGGCACCTACAATTTTTTGTAGCTGTGCATAAAGCTCTGCAAAACTTCCCATGGCAGCACCTACAAAAGTAGAATACAAAATAAAGGAAGTAAGTTGGCCAACGGTAATTTCGCCAATTTGCACTAGGGTAGCACCATACCAAACAACAGCTACTATAGATCCAAACAAACAAAAAATAATAAAAGATGCAAATGCGCCTCTATATTTTGCTCCTTTTAAAGCCAATAAAACAACCTGGTCTACCGAATTGGCATAGCGATTGGTTTCATAACTTTCGTTGACAAATGCTTTCACATTGGCAATACCTTGAAGGGTTTCTTCCACTACCACATTAGATTCTGCTAATTTATCTTGTGCTTTTCTGGATAAAGTTCTGATGAATTTTCCAAATACAACCGCAACAATTACCAATACTGGAAATACACTGAGCATCATTAAAGTTAATTTGCCAGATACCAAACTGAGGGCAATAATACCGCCAATAAATACGATGATTTGTCTTAATAGTTCGGCGATGGTGCCGGTAATACTATCTTGTATTTGCGCTAAATCTGCCGAGATTCTGGAATTCAGTTCGCCCACTCTTCTTTGGGAGAAGAATGTCATGGGTAGGGTAACTAATTTAAAATAGGTGTCTTTTCTTAAATCGGCCAAAGACCTTTCGGATACTTCGACAAACCAGATTACCCTAAAAAAGGAAAAGGTAGCCTGAATTAATAATACACTCATCAGTATTAGCGCGATTTCGTTAATGTTGCCAATACCTTTAGTTGCGCCATCGATGAGCATTCCCATGGCTTTTGGAAAGGCCAAAGAGGCAACACTCGATAAAATGAGGAAGAAAATACCAATCAAAAACTTCTTGCGATGTGGGTATAGGTATTTTAATAAAACTTTCACGCTTTTCAACGATTCTTTGTTGATTTTTGCTTTTGGAAGCTCCTCTTCTGGTGTATTACTGCTGTTTAATCTTGCCCTAGCCATGTTTTGTATTAAAAACTAAAAATATTCATAATTAAATGAACCAAATGGAGCTTTTTTTGTTTTTTATTCACATCAATATAAATACGCTTAAAATAACCTCAAAACTATTTATTTTAACTTAAATTTGATAAAAATATCAAGCCATGAAACTTCAATTAGTATTCGTTTTATTTTTTTTCAGTTTGATGGGTTGTACTTGGGATAACCAAGATTCAACTGGTTCTTTAAAAGTAAATTTTGCGCATACTTTCCAAGATGCTACTTTACAGATTTTAGAAAGCAATCAATTAATTTATACTACCACCACAGGGAATAAATTTAATATCAAAAATTTAAAATATTATATTGCTAAACTAACACTTTACCAAAATAATGGAGCAAAGTATGATGTGAATATGGTTAAATTAATTAACCCTATGGAACAAAATACTAATTATCAAAATTATACTTTAGCAAATATTCCAAACGGAAAGTACACTAAAATGTCTTTTATTTTTGGTGTCGATTCTGCTAGAAATACTTTTCCTTTTGGTTTGCCCAATAACTCCGAGAACAATTCGATGGAATGGCCATTTACCCTAGGCGGCGGCTATCATTTTATGATGATGGAAGGCGTGTTTCAAAATTCGAAAAGCGATACCGTAGGTTATGCTATTCACTTAGGCGTTACGCCTAATCAATTTTACAACGAATTTCCATTAGATTTAACGGTCAATGGAAACGATCAAAGCATAGACCTGCAAGTGAACATGGAGCAATGGTTTAACGGTATTAATAAAATTAATTTGAACGATGGTTTTGGGTATATGATGGAAGACCAACAAAAACAATTGTTGTTTAAACAAAACGGGGTGGGTGTTTTTACACTTAAATAAGGATGAAAAAGTTTGCTATAATTGGAATTATACTATTAACGTTTGTGTTTTTTATGCAGGCATGTGTAGAGCATACTGCTACTCCAGACGATACCTATGATTTTCAAGCACCTCCTTATTTTCCTCAAATAATTTCACCAACAAACAACCCTTTGACTAAGTCCGGTGTTAGTTTGGGCCGCATGTTATTTTACGATCCAATTTTATCTCAAGATAGTACCATTAGTTGTTCGAGTTGCCATAACATTGCAAATGCTTTTGCAGAAGATAAAAAGTATAGTGTAGGGGTGGGAGGTGCCACTGGCGATGTAAACGCCATGGCCCTTATCAATTTAGCATGGCAGCAAAAATTCTTTTGGAATGGTCGTGCTACCAGCTTAGAGGAGCAAGCATTAGGGCCCATCAACAATCCGCTCGAAATGCACGAAACCAGCGAAAATGTGGCTGCTAAATTAAGTCGTTCTAAAAGATATGCTCCGCTATTTAAACAAGCATTTGGCAGCGCAACTGTAACACCAGAAATGATTGGCAAAGCCATTTCGCAATTCGAAAGAATTATTGTTTCGAACCAATCTACTTACGATAAGTTTTACGAAATACAAGAGCAAGCATTTACCGCAGAAGAATATGCGGGCTTTAGAATTTTCTTTACCGAAAGAGGCCAATGTTTTCATTGTCATGGAGCAAATGGTACTTTGCTTGCCCATAATTTAGATACTATTTTTAGGAATAATGGTTTACTTACTGATCAAGAAATGATTGGAAAAGGACTATCATTTGTTACCAAAAAAGCAACAGACGATGGAAAGTTTAAGGTACCAACCTTACGTAATATTGAGTTAACAGGGCCCTATATGCACGATGGTCGTTTTGCAACTTTAGCAGAGTTAATGGATTTTTATAGTTCGGGTATTAAGCAAAATGCCAATTTAGATATTAATTTTACTAAATCGCCTGAAAGGCTTGAACAGTATGGTGGTTTGGGTTTAACAAGCACCGAAAAACAACAAGTAATTGCTTTCCTAAAAACTTTGACGGATACTGCTTTTACGCACAATCCTGCCTATCAAAATCCATTCAAAAAATAATTTACTGCTTAATTATTTTTTCAAATTGAATTCCATCGGCTGTTGTAATTTTTAAAATATAAACGCCATTAGGAATTGAACTTACATTCAATTCGCCAGCAATCGCATCTATGTTTTGTTGGATGATTGATTGACCCAATTGATTCATCAAGGTACAAGCCTTTATTTTATTATTTGTTATACTTTGTAACTGCAGCAGATGGCTAGTAGGATTGGGGTAATATTTGACAGTCGATTGGCTAAGTTGAGTTTGTTTAATACCATCGGGAGTTATTTGATTTTTAAACAATACTAAACCACCCTGAGGATTGCCCGCCAATAGCTCTGGCTTGTTGTCACCGTCTATATCGGCCATGGTAATACCAAAACCTCCATTGCTTAAAGTATATTGGCCTTGCATTAAATTAATAGAATCTATTACAGCAGGTCCAACCGACATCATTAATTTATCGATATGGTTGAAAATATAAACTTTACCATTGGCATTTGATACTACTAATCGCTCTTGGTCGCTATTAAATAATTTATGAATAACTGCTGTTGTTCTTCCACTTGGAAATCCTGAAACTGCTCTCATGTTAATTTTAAACAGGGAGTCGCTAATTAATTTAAATTTAGGTTCTGCCGTATTTGAAGTATCCTGCCAGTAATTAATATTGTCAAATCTTTCGCCCGAAATCATTGCTAGTCTTGAGTTTGGGCTCATGCTTAAGCTGGTATTTAAAAATGGGGTAGATAAATTACCTATGTCTAATCCCGTTAAATAATTTGATTTAAAATTAAATTGAAATGGATTACTAGCACCTGCTGTATTTTCGAAATAATAAAAGGTACCATCATTTGCGCCTGTTATCATATCAATATCACCGTCTAAATCTACATCTCCAAAAGTTGGAACCATGTTGGAGATATTGAAATTTGATAAAGACCATTGGTCTCTACTTACTAGCTCAAATGCAGGGCTATTAAGGCTTCCCACATTTTTATAAGCAGTTAAACCAGATTTATAAGTGCCATTTGTTTGAAAATATCCGGTGGTACTCACTACAAAATCCATGAGTCCATTTTGGTCAAAATCAATAAATACCGGATGTGAACCTTCGCCCACTTCAATCATTTCTTCTTCTAAAAAAGCATTGGAATTCAGTACAAAATCTGGTACCGAATCAGTTCCCATGTTCAAATACAATTTACAATTTTCAAAATTGTCTGCATTGCCTGTTGTATTTGCTGCGGCAATTAAATCTCTTTTATTGTCGTTGTTTACATCTATATAAAATGCTGCCGGAAAGTTCTCTACCAAAATTGGATCTATAGTAGGGTAATACCTGTAAAAATTACTAAATATAGGGTTTGTATTGCTTTCTGAATTCACAAGTAAATACATATTACTACAACCAATATCACCGATTAAAATATCGTTTTTACCATCGCCATTCGAATCAAAAACCAATAAAGTAGAGCCCGAATGTTTACCACCTGTTGATTTATCTTGAACTAAATTTTCAAATTCGGATTTTGTAAATTCTGGTAGGTATCGATTGCCAGTTGCGCAAGGTCCGCTTTGATATTGTAATGATACATTGCAATTTTGAAAGGATTCTCTAAATCTTCCCCAACATCTTTTATAAACGATAAAATTGTTCACAGAATCTTTGACACCATAGGTTTCCATCGACATGTTTTTGTACATATAAATGCCGTCGCCTGCTGTATCAATTCCTAGCTCCATACTAAGTATATCTATATCGCCATCATCATCTACATCTAAAATAGCTGGAATGTCGGCGGGGCTACTGTAAAGCCTTGTCACAAAAGAACCAAAGTCGGCTTGTACATCTGCATTCACTAAACTAAAAGAAATACCATTTAAAGCAGTTGAAGTGTTTTTGTAAATTTTTACTCCGCCCGGAATGGCTGTAAAAATATCTTCTTTGCCATCGCCATTATAATCGACCAAAAGCATCCAATCTATGAATTTTTTTGGAAATTTAGCGGCGTATTGTGGAGCGTATTCATAAGCAATTTGTCCAGTCATTCCTTTATTAAGGTAGCAACTAATTTTACCACCTTCTCGGTCAAAAATGACGATATCTTTTTTACCATCAAAATCTAAGTCGCAGGCCGAAAACTGCGGCACGTCGAAGCCTCCGCCAAAAGGCATACTAATATTTTTATTATTTTGATTTACTGGAATCGTATTTGGGTAGGGGATAAAACCTCCTGAAAAATTTTGTGCAAATGCTGTGTTAACTAAAAAATAACACACAATGAATAATTTTTTTTTCATTTATTTTTTGATAAACTTGGAACTGTAATGTTGTTGATTTGTTTGTATAGCTACTACATAAAAACCAGGTACTAAGCTACTAATTTCTAGTTTAATTTGATTGTTTAGTAGGCTAAAAGGTATATCTTTTTTAATGCCCATGAGGTCTGTCACATTCAAAGAATTTAATTTTTCATTTAATGGAATATCAATATAAAATATTGATTCACAAGGATTTGGGTAAGATATTAAGGTGTTGTTTTTAATTTGATTTATTCCTACTGGCGCCGAACTAGCATTCCAATAAATGGCCACACCACCCCTTGGAGTACCAGTAATTAATTCCGCTTTTCCATCGTCATCTATATCCGCTAAATCGATTTTAAAACCGCCATTTGCATAAGAATAAACACCTTGCATCAGATCTACCAAATTTGTAATTTTTACATTTGATTGATTGGGATTAGTATATAAACTATCAAAACAGTAAACATAACCATTCGCATCACTAAAAATAAATCGATCACGGTCATTTGTAAATAACTTTTTGATTGCAACCGAAGCTCTACCGCTTGGATATAAAAATAGGTTACCTAAATTAATTTTATAAAGAGAATCCGTAGCTAAAACATAAGCAGGTTGGCTATTAGACTGCCCTTTAAGGAAATTAATATTGTAAAAATTTTCACCCGAAATTAAATCTTGTATGCCATCTTTATCGAGGTCGTAAGCAGTAGGGCTGGAGTTATTTCCAATATCTAAATTGCTAAAGGTATTTGGAATGAAATTTAAATTGAATGGTTGACCAACACCCGCGCTATTATTAAAATAATAAAAATTACCATCGCTACTGCCTGTAATCATATCGATGTCGCCATCTGCGTCTGCATCAAAAAATACTGGCGAAAACTTTTGAATGCCTATGCTCGAAAACCCAGCATAATCGCGGGTTTGTAACTCATATTTTGGTATTGTTTTAGTGCCAATATTTTGATATAAAGTAAGGCCACTTTTATAGCTTCCGTTGCTTTGGTAATAACCAGTGCTACCGATCATGATATCTATTAAACCATCTTGGTTATAATCAACAAAACTTGGACAAGCACCTTCCCCAATGTCAATTTGTTCTTCTGCTAAAAAGCGTGCATTATCGAAAACAAAATAGGGTACCGTTGCATTTCCTCGATTCAAATACAAGTATACATTTTGAAAGTTCTCGCTAGCATTAGGCGTATTAGGACAAGCAATTAGATCTTTTAAGCCATCGTTATTTACATCCATTAAAAATGCAGCCGGAAAGGTGGCAAAATTAATGGGTAAGCTACTCGGGAAGTTTGTAACAACCTGATTCATGATGGCATTGGTATTGTCGCTGCCGTTAACGGCCAAATACATTTGGTTGCAGCCGGCATCGCCAATTAATATATCATTTTTACCATCGCCTGTAAAGTCAAAAACTAAACAAGTAGAACCCGCATGTCTATTGCTTTTATTCGCTAAATTTAAATTTGCTTGGTATTCTGAAAGGCTCAATTGGGCTTCTGCTTTGTTGCCTGTGCTACAAGGCGTGCCGGCATAATTTAACAGAATGGTACAACCGTTATTGTCTTCAATAAATCTTCCCCAACATCTTTTCCAAATGACAAATGTATCAATACCTGCCACACCTGTTTTTTCTACCGTTAAATTTTTAAACCATTCAATTGGTTCGCCTGGTGTAATAGTTGCTGAGCCAAATCTTAAAATGTCTAAGTCGCCATCACCGTCAACATCTGCAATACTTGGTATGTCGTTAGATGGTACGCCAATGGCTATGGTAAATTGCGTAGTGCTAAATATAATTTGATCTATAATTAACTTAAATTTTAAACCTAAAGAATCGGTGGAAATATTTTGGTAACATGCAATGCCACCATTTCTATCACAAAATAAATCCTCTTTACCGTCACCATCATAATCCATCATTAACATCCATTCGCCAATTACAGGAAATCGATTATTGTAACGAATATCGTATTGATAATTTATTTCGTTTGCTCCTCCAATATTGAGAAAACAAGAAAGTTTGGAGCCCTCTCGATCATGCACAATGAGATCTTTTTTACCATCTAAATTGATATCGCAACTAGCAAATTGAGCAGCGTCAATTCCGCCCGCAAAAGGAGCTTTAAGCGTTTTACCGTTCTCTATTACTACTATGGATGCTTTTTGGGTATCATAAGGCTTAAAATCTAAAATATCCTGAGTATAGCCCGAAAAGGCAAGATTTAAAAGGATGAGGCAAAATCCCAATATTTTTTTCATTTTTGTCAAATCAATCCATATAAATATGCGTATTATTTTATTATTTCTGATCACTTTTTGTATAACAATTCAGTTGCAAGCGCAACAAACCGTTTATTTTAACTTATCAGAATTATTTCCAATTCAAGATTTTAGTTTAACTAGATTAACTCATAATGGTGAAACGCAATTAAAAATTGTTGCAGAATTAAAAGATGACAATATTGATAAAAGCATTGAGGGTAAATATGAATTTGTGATAAATGGTTTTGTAGAAAAAATTGATTTTAAAAATGGTACTGCTGCTTTACCAGAAGATATGAAAAGCAATGTCTTATTTATTAAACACGAAACAGCAAACACAGCCAATTATCATTTATATTATATTCTAGCAGGTTTTGTAATTCCAATTCCTTTATGGTTACTCATCGTTATTCCCATTGCTATTGTGGTCATTGCTTTAATTATAAAAAGAATATTGATGATTTTATTGATACTCTTTTTTGTGTTATTTTTTGTGACACAGGGAATCGATTTTTCGGCCTTCATTAATTTAATGAGCTCGGCCTATCATTCTATATTTTAAAGCATTTTAGAATGGATAACCAATTCCAAAATTAAAATTAAAGAAGTTATAATTGTTAGCATCTTTCCATGCATTATTATTGAATTGTTCAATCACCCATCTATCGGCATTTTCGAATCGAGGGTCTCTTAATTTTAAACCAAGGTCGAATCGGAATAATAAGAAGCGGTAGTCAAGTCTTAATCCAACTCCTGTGCCAATGGCCAATTCTTTATAAAATGTACTCGTTTTAAATCCTTCTAATTCGTTGGTGTTTTTTTGAATATCCCAAACATTACCAAAGTCTATAAAACTGGCGCCTTTTAATTTTGCGCCAATAAATCTTTCTAAAATATCGAATCGGTATTCTATATTTCCTTCGATTTTAAAATTTCCTGTTTGGTCTAAATTCAGGGAAGACAGGTCAATGTTTCTGTAGCCTCCAGGCCCAACAGACCTAGCTCTAAATGCCCTAATACTGTTTGCGCCACCAGTAAAAAACTGTCTTTCAAAAGGTAATACTTTTGAATTCCAATAAGCAAAACCTATACCTGTATTAAATCGATAAACGATTTGGCTTCTAGTGCTAAAATTGCTAAAATACCTGGCGTCAATTTCTGGTCGCGTAAAATTATAATAGGGGAGATTGAAAAATTCATATTGGTTTAAATTATTTTTTTGATTACTTAGCAATTTGCTTGCAGCATATAAACCCGTACCCATTACCTCTAGGTTGAATTTAATATAGTAATAATTTTTTTTGAATTGATTGAGTTGCTGGTTGCTGATGACCAATGAATAGCGTATACCTAGCGTAATATGCGGTTCAAAGCTTTCTCTTAAATAAATATTATTTAGGCTATCTAATAAGTTGTTAGCTTCTGTAGATAAAAAAGAGTTGACAAAATTAATAGTCATTGGTGCAAATGAATGACTGACATAGTTGTTTTGTTTCCACTCGTAACTAAAGCTGCTGTTTAAAGTTCTTCTACTGTATTCTGGTCTGTTTTCGCTAATGTAGTTTAAGCCAATTCTAGATTTTGGGTTTGAAAAAAGTACATAAGTTGGTTTGTCTCGAAAGAAAATAAATCCTGGAAAAGTTAAACTAGCTGAGGTATTTGTTTCGCGGCTATTGAATACTGGAATGCTCGATTGGTTTGCATCTACAAAGGCTTGGGTTTCTAAACCGGCTCTTATTTTAAATTCAAATACTTCGGCACCTTTAAAAATATTTCGATTACTGTAAATAAAATTGGCCGAGGTACCCACATTCTCGGAAGCGACATATCCTTCTAATTCGGTATTTGTACTTTGTTTTTTAGCTAAGCTTAATTGGACGTTCGCATTTAGTTGCGTGCTATCGATGCTGTCTTTTTCAAAATCAATATTAATATATTTGAAAATTCCTAAATCTCCTAAACGGTTATAAGAAAGTACCAAATCGTCTTCCTTGAATTTTTTTCCTTGTTCTAAAAACAACATTCTGCGCAAAATTTTCGCTTGAATTTTATTTTTAGTATGAATAAAATTAATATTATTTAATACAATAGTATCGGTTAATAAACTGTCTTTTAAATTATCTGAAATAATGGTTGTTTCAATATTTTTTAGCTTAAAAGACTGATGTTTATTGGTTTTTTCAGGATTTTCAATAATTACATTAATATCTAATTGATGCGATTTTAATGAGGTATCAATATCGAAATGAATGTATTCTCTGTTGAAAAAATAATAACCAAAGTTTCTTAAATCTTTCGTTATTCTATCTCTTTCGTTGGCTAATGCCGCTTGATCGAATTGCATTCCGATTTTTAAATTCGATTCGTTTAATTTGTAAAAATAAATTGATTTTACAATGCTATCCTTAATGGTATATTGAATATTTCTAACGTGATATGCCTGATTGGGTTCAATGGTATAAATTACATTGGTTTTTTTATGCCGAGTAGTATCTTCGTATTTTACTTTAGCTAAAAAGTAACCATTGTTCAATAATAATTGTTGAATTTGTATAACAGAAATGCGAGCCAGCGTACTGTCGTAAATTACTGGTGGCTCCCCTAAATTATTGATAATCCAATTACTAAGTTTTGTAGGTTTTTTGCGGTCAAAAAGTTGGTGGAGGTGTAAACTTACTTTACTGATACCAAATAGCTTTTTATTTGGTTTTTGGCGTATAAATGGGGTGATTTTCTCTTTTAAGGTAGCGTCTACCCCTTTAATTTGGTAATTCTTTAATAAGCTTTGTCCATCCGTAAAATTACGCGTACTGCTGCAGCTACTTGCTAACAAAACAATAGAAATGAGTATTATTGTATTTCGAAAAGTAATTTTATTCAATGATTTCAAAAGCACAAATCAGTTTTATAAAGTCTATCCATCAAAAAAAATATCGACAAGAATACCAGTTATTCTTAGTCGAAGGAGATAAATTGGTAGCCGAAATCATCGATTCTGCATTTATTATAGACCAAATTTACTGCACCGAAAATAAAGTGCAATGGTTATCTTCTTTGCTTTCAAAGGTATCGAAAAATATAGAAATTGGCTTAGTTTCTGAGGCAGAAATGGATCGAATATCTATGCTCAAATCGGCTTCGGATGTTTTGGCTATTGTTAAAATGCCAAAAAACAAAGGCGAAAACCTTGATATGATTGATTTTGACAATCAAATGACTTTGGTGTTAGACGATATCAAAGACCCTGGAAATTTAGGTACGATTATCAGAATTGCAGATTGGTTTGGCTTTAAAAACATTGTTTGCTCCGAAAATTGTGTTGAAATCTATAATCCAAAGGTGGTACAAGCAACCATGGGTTCCATTGCAAGGGTTGCTGTTAGCATCCAACATTTACCCGATTTTTTTGCAAAACACAGCCATTTGCCGGTTTATGGCGCTTTATTAAAAGGAGAAAATATATATCAGCAGCTATGGCAAAAAGGGGGCTTTATATTAATGGGCAGTGAGTCTCAGGGCATTTCTACCGATTTGATACCCTACATTTCCAATCCAATCACCATTCCGGCCTTTGGTGGGGCAGAAAGCCTGAATGTTGCCATAGCAACTGCGGTAATTTGCTCAGAGTATAAAAGAACTATTGTTTAATAGCTGATTAGCTTAAAAAACCGATAATTTCTTGTGTTCAAATATAATTTTACTACATTTGCAGACGCTAAAAAAAGGTCGAGTGGCCGAGTGGCTAGGCAGAGGTCTGCAAAACCTCGTACAGCGGTTCGAATCCGCTCTCGACCTCAAAAAAACAGTATTTAAAAAATTAATTTTAAGAAAATGGCAGTTACAAGATTAAAAAGAAAAGACAGAAAAAATAAAACAGTTTCTAGATTGAAAGTACAACATAAAAAGAGTGCTACTGATAAATCTATTAAGAAACCAGTTGCGCGTACAGAAGAAAATAACGCAGCAGAATAAGTTTTTATATACCCTATTTGAAGCTGTTTAAGGAAACTTAAACGGCTTTTTTTATGCGGTTTTTTTCAGAATTGCCTGGTTAATTTTTTTGATCAAAGCTGGGCCTTCGTATATAAAACCGGTATAAAGTTGAATCAAGCTAGCGCCTGCATTCAGCTTTTCTAAGGCGTCTGCTGCAGAATGAATACCTCCCACAGCAATGATCGGAAATTGCCCTTTACTTTGCGTGCTCAAATATTGAATCACATCGGTGGCTCTTTGGCGCAAAGGTTTGCCGCTCAATCCTCCGGCGCCAATGTTTGTTAAAGTGATATCGTCGGTTTGTAAACCACTGCGATCTATGGTGGTATTGGTCGCAATTAATCCGGCTAATTTTGTTTCGAGCATAATTTCTACCACATCATCTAACTGTTCGTTTGTTAAATCGGGTGCAATTTTCAATGCAATGGGTTTTGGATTAGCTTTTAAGTTATTGATTTTTTGCAAATGATGGAGTAATGCTTTAAGGGGTTCTTTTTCTTGTAATGCCCTTAAGTTAGGGGTATTGGGCGAGCTTACATTGACCACAAAATAATCTACTACTTCAAATAATGCCTCAAAACATTTTTCATAATCAAGTACGGCATGTTCGTTTTCGGTGATTTTATTTTTACCAATATTGCCACCAATAATTAAATTTTTATTTCTTTTTTTCAAGCGAACCGCAGCAGCTGCTACGCCTTCGTTGTTAAAGCCCATCCTGTTTATTAATCCGGTATCTTTAGGCAACCTAAACATTCGAGGCTTTGGATTGCCAGGTTGTGCAATGGGAGTAAGGGTTCCCACCTCAATAAAACCAAATCCAAAATGGCTTAATTCATTAAATAGTTTAGCGTCTTTATCAAATCCAGCGGCTAAGCCAACCGGATTTGGAAAATCTATTCCAAATACCTTTCGATGTAAGGTAGGATGTTGAACTACAAATATTTTGCTGATCAAGATCGAAACGCCAGGTATACGATTCATCCATAAAATGCAAGCAAATATAAAATGGTGAATTTTTTCGGGATCGAAACAGAATAATATAGGCCTTACAATCGATTTGTACATTATAATTGAGTTAGTGTTGCTCTCATCATTTCGCGCTTGCCTAAGGCGCCGTTTGGGCGTTCTATGCTAAATCCTAGCTTACGTAAACATCTCTTTAAATTTCCGGTTACGCTATAGGTTACAAATATACCTTTATCATTTAAAAATTGACAAATATGTTCGATCATTTCTTCGGTCCATAGGGCCGGTTGTTTACTGCTAGCAAAGGCATCAAAATAGATGAGGTCGTATTTTTTATCGCTTTTAAAATCGGCTAATTTTTTCTCCATAATTTGAAGTGTTTGTTCCCCAGTAATTTCTTGTTCGTATACCAAAGCTGCTTCGTATTTTGAATAATACCAATCCATTAATTCGGGTTTTGTTAAAAATTGTTGGTAATTGGTTTGTTGAATTAATTGCAATGGGAGCGGGTAGGCTTCAATGCCAATATAATCTAGGCTTAATCCTTGATTTAATGCGTAGTCTAGGCTGAGTAAATAATTTAATCCAGTGCCAAAGCCCATTTCTAATATGGAAATATGTTTAGCCGAAGTTTTTTGATGAAAATACTGCAGCCCATTTTCGATATAAACATGTTGTGATTCTTGATGTGCGCCATTTATGGAATGATAGTGTTCGTTTAAATCTGCATTAAAAAAAGTGGTAGATCCATCTGCAGTTAGCATACTGCGAATATTTTCGGGCTGCATTTATTTCGCGTTTTTCATGCCAACTTTTAAAAGGTCTTCGTATCCACCATTTAAATCAATGACATTTTTAAAACCTTTTTTACGAAGCAATCCCGCTGCTCTGCCGCTTCTTACGCCAATAGCACAATAAACAAAAAAGGCTTGATTTTTATCTAGCTTTTCTATTTCAGATTCAAAAGTATCGTTAGTAATATCTATGTTTTTAGCACCTTCTATATGCCCTTCAGCAAATTCTTGCGCAGTACGCACATCAATTATTTGACCTTTAAATTTATAATAATTGGCTTTGAATTCTATTGAATTTACTTTCAATGCTGATTGCCCCATTACAAAAATGCTGAGGAACAAAAAACTAATGGAAAGTAAATATTTTTTCATGAATTTTATGTGTGCCGATTAGTTTGCAGCTTTAACAGTTTCTAACGATTGAAATAGCTGAAATGTTGTTCGGTCTTTTACAATATCAAAGGTAAACAATTGTTCTTTATCCTGTCCGCCTTTTATTGCTTTTCCGGTCCATTTTATAGTTTGATTACCTGCCGGTAAGCTCATTCTAGTATAGCAAATGCTATAGGGTAGGGTTTGCCAATTTCTGGTGTCAGCTTTTTCGGTTACCGCATTAACCACACCTACCAATGTGCCTATGTCTTGATTTTTATCTCTAATGGCATATTCTGCAGCTTTTTTAGTCGCTAATCGAATGAGGGCGTTACCAATTTCTCTTTGCATTCTGTCCTCTAAAGTTTTAAAGGCAATTAAATTGATATTTTCAGCTAATTCCAATTCTTTTTTATTGTTTTCAAAACTGATGTACCCTTTTTCATAATAAGGGGTTCTGGCTACATATTTTGGAAATGCAATTCGCAATAATTCCAAGGAAGCAAAACCTTCTTTTTCTTTTTTATTGGAGCTGCTTTGGTAAGGCACCGTAAAATTTAAATTATATTCTTGGTTCACAAAGGTCATATAATTTTGGTTTGCGCCGGTTTTAGTAAAGTTGATACTATTCTCCGATTTAATCGGCCCTAAACCATTATTCCAAAAGAAGATAAGATCTCCATTTGTAGCTGCTGGATTTTCGAGTTTTAAATCAAATTTATTTTCGTAAAACAAACCTTCTTCTGCAAAGCCACTTTGATAAGCAGTATAAATTAAATCCTTTTTTAATTGGATGGGGGCGTTAATATTAAATTGCTTAGCATAGCTATTTTCATAGGCTTCTAGCGCATTTCTATATGCAATAAAAGCGTTGTTGTAATCGTGGTCTGCTTGGTAAATAATTCCTATTAAATTCAACCCAAAAGCATCCACTACATACTTATTTTTGTTTTTATATTTATCATTCAGTAGTTGAAGTTTTAAATTTAATCGACGGGCTTCAATCAAGGCATTTTCGCTATCATTTAATCGTAAATAATTAATTGCCTTGTAATAATGAATCATTACTTTTTCAAAATCTTCGCCCGGATAAGGCGTATTCATTTGGTTGGTAACTAGCGCCAATGCTTGGTCGCTTATTTTTTTCTGATAGTCTTCAATGAGCAGGTCTGCTCGGTTAAATTGGATATTACTTTCGGAATAATTACCCAATAAATGTTCAATAGTGCCTTTGTTAAAATGGTAAAGTAATTCGTTTTTACCCGTCTGGCCTTTTACATCTTTTGTTAAAAAATCATTTGCTTTTACTAGATTTCCACTTTCGAAATCATTATTAAATACCGCTAATTTTTGGTAATAAGTTGCACAAGCAGACAATAGCAAGGCTGCGCAAATGAAAAGGAAAAAAGACGATAAAATTTTCAATAGAAGATTATTTATTGCTAGCCGAAAGGCAAGGTAGTATAACAAAAAACACCCTGTAAATATTCACAGGGTGTTTTTATTTATTTAATTAGTAATGGCTTTTTTAATTTTTTTATCTCCGATCCAAACTTTTTCGTTTGTTTGCAAATCGGTTAATTCTAAATCGATTTGATAAAATACCACTTTGTTTTTACCGTATTGGTCTACAATAGAAGTAATCACACCGTTTAACATAAAGTCGGCTCCTTTTTCTAAGCCCCATTTCTTTTTAGTTTCTTCAGAAGAATAAGTTTGTTGGTCATTGCGTTCTTCTCTTAATTCTTTTCTAGCATCTGCAGCTTGCACTACACCTACTAAACCAGAATTGATATAGGCTTTTTCGATATCCTTGATAAAAGTTTCGGATTCGATATGTTCTGTTGTTTTATTTTTAATATTGCCAATAATTACCATTGGTTTTTTACCCTTAACAGCAGTAAATTCTGTTCTCCATGGTCTAGACATACAATCGCTAATCATTTCGTTAGAAACCAATCTCGAATCGGTATCATTCCATCTACCACTTAAATCTGTTTGTTGTGTAGGGTCTATGCGTTCGATTTTTTTTGTTTTACATCCGGAAATAATACTGCCTATTAAAACTGCTGTAAATACTATGGCTATTTTTTTCATTTTATTATTTATTAATTTTTATATAATTTCTTCAATCAAATATAGGCATTTAGGAGCATTTGATAGATAAATGCCGACAATTTCATTTTAAATTTGCCTTAGCTTAATATCCTACACTTAAAATACCGAAAGAAATCGATAATTTGTTATTTTTGAGCTTTATCGACCCCCAAATTTAATTTTTAATGAACACCTCAAAGACCTATAGCCCACAAGAGTTTGAAAATAAATGGTATAGCTATTGGATGGAGCAACAGTTTTTTAAATCTGTTCCAGACCACAGAGAGCCTTATACCATTGTTATTCCGCCGCCCAATGTTACGGGTATGCTGCATATGGGACATATGTTAAATAATACCATTCAAGATGTCTTAATTCGAAGAGCGCGTATGATGGGGAAAAATGCCTGTTGGGTTCCGGGTACCGATCATGCTTCTATTGCCACCGAAACTAAAGTGGTTAATTTATTACGCGAAAAAGGAATTGAGAAAAAAGATATTTCGAGAGCAGAATTTTTGGCACATGCTTACGATTGGAAAGATAAATACGGTGGGATTATTTTAGAGCAGCTTAAAAAGCTCGGTGCTTCTTGCGATTGGGACCGTACCAAATTTACCATGGATCCCGATTTGTCGGAAGGAGTAACAGACGCGTTTATTAATTTATATAACAAAGGATTAATTTACCGTGGCGTACGCATGGTGAACTGGGATCCGAAAGGATTAACCGCTGTTTCCGACGAAGAAGTTATCAGAAAAGAAGTCAATCAAAAATTAGTTTATATAAATTACCAAATTGTTGGCGCGGCAAATGAATTTTTAACCATTGCTACCACGCGTCCTGAAACCATTATGGCAGATGCGGCCATCTGTATTAATCCTAATGATGAAAGGTATATTGCTTTACATGGTAAAAGTGTTTTCATTCCATTAATTCAAAAAGAAATTCCAATTATTTTAGACGAATATGTTGATATTGATTTTGGTACGGGTTGCTTAAAAGTAACGCCAGCACACGATTTAAACGATTACGAATTAGGTATTAGACATCATTTACCTGTAATCGATATTTTAAATGATAATGGGACTTTAAATGAAAAGGCACAAATTTTAATCAACGAAGATCGATTTATTGCTAGAAAAAAAATCATCCAACTTTTAGAAGATGCAGGTCAATTATTAAAAGTAGAGGAATATAAATCTCAAGTAGGATTTTCGGAAAGAACCGATGCCGTGATCGAACCTAAATTGTCGATGCAATGGTTTTGTAAAATGACAGACATGGCAAAGCCTGCATTAGACGTGGTTTTGAGTGGAGAGGTAAAATTAATTCCCGAAAAATATACCAATACGTATAAGCATTGGATGGAAAATGTAAAAGACTGGTGTATTTCTCGTCAGTTGTGGTGGGGTCAACAAATTCCAGCATTTTATGCACCCAATGGGGAAGTGGTGGTTGCTAAAACGGCATTGGAAGCTTTACAAATATTTCAACAAAATACGGATAATGCAGGTTTAACAATTGCCGATTTAAAACAAGACGAAGATGTGGTGGATACTTGGTTTTCTTCTTGGTTGTGGCCCATTGCTGTTTTCGATACAACCGTATTTGGCGACCAAAAAAATAAAGGTAACGCCGATTTAAATTATTATTATCCAACCAACGATTTAGTAACGGGTCCAGATATTTTATTTTTTTGGGTGGCGCGAATGATTATGGCAGGTCAAGAATTTAAACAAGCCATTCCTTTTAAAAATGTTTATTTAACCGGTATTGTGCGTGATAAAATGGGTCGAAAAATGTCGAAAAGTTTAGGCAATTCGCCCGACCCAATTGAATTAATGAATCAATATGGTGCCGATGGCGTGCGTGTAGGCATGCTACTTTGCGCGCCTGCTGGCAACGATTTAATGTTCGACGAAAGTTATTGTGAGCAAGGTCGAAACTTTGCAAATAAAATTTGGAATGCCTTTAAAATGGTAAAGGGTTTGCGCGTAGATCCAACAATGTCCAATAAAAATAGGGTTGCCAATGAATGGTTTGCAGCAAGATTTAACGAAGCATTAAAAGAAATAGAAAGCAGTTTTGATCAATATAAATTATCGGAGGCCTTAATGGCATGTTATAAATTAGTTTGGGACGATTTTTGTTCTTGGTATTTAGAAATGGTGAAGCCTGCGTTTGTGAAAAACGAAAATGGCGAAGGCGTGCAAGACCCCATCGATACTGCAACACACGAATTTATGATTTTGCAATTAAGCAACATTTTATCTTTATTACATCCCTTTATGCCATTCCTCACCGAAGAATTATGGCACGACGAAGAATTATTTGGACAACGCGCAAATAAAGATTGTTGTATTGTTTCAAGCTATCCAACATCGGTTAATATCAACACCGACCTATTGCAAAAAGTAGCACAAGTAAAATTGTTGGTTTCTGAAATAAGAATGATTAGGAATAGCAAACAAATTGCACCCAAAGTTGCATTGCCTTTAGCCATGAAACTCAATACGAATAGCTATTTCAAAGAAACAGAAAATGTGATTGTAAAGTTGGCGAACCTTTCGGAGTTTAGCACAATTTCAGAAAATCCAGCAAGTGCTATTTCATTTATGGTAAGCACCCATGAGTTTTTTATAAATTTAGGTACCAACATAGATGAAGCAGCAGAACGAAAAAAAGCAATAGAAGAAATTGCCTATTTAGAAGGATTTTTAATTTCGGTTGATAAAAAATTAAGCAACGAAAAGTTTGTGCAAAATGCCAAACCAGAAGTTATTGCAAACGAGCAAAAGAAAAGAGCCGATGCGGAAACTAAAATGGCAGCCTTAAAAAAACTAATCTAGTTTATGCCTTTTCAAGCCCTCAATTTACCGCCTTATCCTTTTAAAATAAAAAAAACGGAGCAGGGGTATTATTTATTTGATGCTTTGCGTAAGAAAGATATTTTAATTACCCCCGAGGAGTGGGTGCGTCAACATTTCATTCAATTTTTAATTAATCAAAAGCAATACCCAAAGGCATTGTTTGCCATAGAAAAAGGTTTGAAGTTGCACGAAAGAAATAAACGCACAGACATTGTTATTTATAATAGCGAAGCCAAACCATTGTTAATTGTTGAATGTAAGGCGCCTACTATTAAAATAGATCAAAGCGTATTCGACCAAATTATTCGGTATAATTATGTGCATCAAGCCAAATACTTGGTCTTGAGTAATGGACTAGTGCATTATTGTTGCGAAATGAATTATGAAAAAAAACATTGGGAATTCATTGCTGAAATACCCGAATATCCATCAATAATTTGCTAAACTTTTTATCTTTGAATTATGACAATTGAGCAAATTTTAGCAGATATAAAACAGCGTAAGTTTCAACCCGTTTATTTTTTACATGGCGATGAATCTTTTTATATTGATTTAATTGCAGATGAGCTAGAAAAAACAGTTTTGACCGAAGCAGAAAAAGGATTTAATCAAACAATATTATATGGTAAAGAAACAGATTTAGTTACTTTACTTTCTGCAGCAAAAAGATTTCCAATGATGTCTGAATTTCAATTGTTAATTGTTAAAGAAGCACAAAATATTAAATTTGGTAAAGAAGATAAAAAAGACCAAGATCCTTTTGCTGCTTACCTCGAGAACCCTTTGCGAAGTACAGTTTTAGTGTTTTGTCATAAATATGGTTCGCTTGATAAACGATTGAAAGTGGCTAAGCTGATTGATAAACATGGCGTACTTTTTGAATCTAAAAAGCTATACGATAATCAAATTGCAGATTGGGTGCAAAAATATGTGCACAGTTTAAATTTAAAAATTGAACCGAAAGCAGCAGCGCTTATTCCCGAATTTTTAGGAAACGATTTGTCTAAAGTAGCCAATGAGCTCTCTAAGCTAGTCATTAACACCGCCGCAGGTAAAACGATAACTTCAGACGATATCGAAAAAAATATCGGCATCAGTAAAGATTTCAATAGTTTTGAATTGACTGCGGCTTTAGGTAAAAGAGATGTTTTAAAAGCCAATAAAATCATCGATTATTTTGCAGCAAATAAAAAAGACCATCCATTGGTAATGGTACTTGGGGTATTAAATGGATATTTTAGTAAATTGTTGATGTATCATTTTTTACCCGATAAATCGAGGGCAAATGTAGCCAGTGTTCTTAAAGTAAATCCATACTTTGTGCAAGATTATGAAACGGCTGGAAGGAGTTTTTCTTTCGAAAAAACTTGTGCTATCATCACTTTATTACGCAATTACGATTTAAAATCTAAAGGGGTCGAAAGCACTGGCAATACCGAAGATGGCGAATTAATGAAAGAATTGGTTTTTCAAATTTTACACTAAAAATACGATATGAATTATTGGTTAGTTAAATCAGAACCGCATAAATATGCTTGGGAGCAATTCTTAATAGACAAAAAAACTTTTTGGGATGGTGTGCGCAATTACCAAGCGCGAAATAATTTACGCGAAATGAAAAAAGGTGATATGGTTTTGTTTTACCATAGCAATGAAGGAAAATGTATAGTTGGAATTGCCCTAGTGCAAAAAGAATTTTATCAAGATCCAACCACCGATGATACCAATTGGGTAGTGGTAGATTTGAAGCCTTATAAGACACTAAAAAAATCGATTGGATTAGCGCAAATTAAAGCCGATAAGCAATTAAAAGACATAGGACTAGTAAGACAAGGCAGATTGTCTGTGATGTCCTTAAAAGAGGCCGAATTTGATCGCATCCTAGCACTTTCGGAAGAATAATTTTAATCATAAAAAAAAGACCAATCAAACGATTGGTCTTTTTTTTATGATTAAAATTTAATTATTTTTTTACAAAATGGTTAAAGTATTGGTGTTGACCATCTGTAACCCTTAGGTAATAGCTGCCAGCAGGAATAGATTCAACATTCAAACGTAATTCATTTGATTCGAAATTTTCGGTAAGCATTAATTTTCCACTTAGATCAAACATCATTACTTTACCATTGCTGATTGCATCAGTTAATTTGATTTGAATATGATCAGTTGCGGGATTAGGGTATACCCTAATTTTAGCATTTGCTTCGTTGCTTATACCCTGCACTGTGCTTGCTTCTGGAATAATTAAGGTGCTTTTTTTAGTGGCATCACGAGTAATCGCAAATGCACCATAAAAAGTTACAGCACCTTTACCTGCAGCAGGAGCAATCCATTTAAAAGTCCATGTACAGCCCATAGTACTTTTGGCAGCCGAATGGGTAATGTATTTTGTTCCTAAAATTTTTGTACCTGTACCTGCAATTAAACTACCTAGCACATTGCCGTTGACATCTTGTGGAGAAACTTGAAATCCTTTATTACCCGAACCACTTAACGAAACAGTAAGGTTATAAGTATTACCAGGTAAGTAGCCAGATGATGGTACATCCGAAGTAATGATGCCCGCTTGTGTAACTGCAGTTCCATTATGACAGCCAGATTTTGAACAAGTTGTTCCGTCTGCTGGAGAGCCAGTATTACCAGCTGGAGCGCCATCCGGATTAGAATTGGCAGGATTGCTGAATAAACTTAAAGTAATTGCAGTAATGATGCATACAAAAGAAAGGGTAGCTATTTTTTTCATTTATTTAATTTTTCTAAAAATAGACATTAAATTAAATAATCGAAAATAATTTAGACAAAAGCTATTTAATGCAGGATTTAAATTAATTTATTAATATTGTATGTTTAAATTTATCGCATGAATTTCTTACAAAAGGCAATTAAAGCAATCAACGAGATCCCAAAACCGGTAAAAACTTTTGCATCTAAAGCGCTAGTTTTATTAATTGTTTGGCAGGTTGTTTACTTAGGGTTTTTAGCACCTAGCCGTGTCATCGATAAACCACTTTCTATGTTTACCGGAAATGCAACTGCTTGGTGTGTTAAAAAATTGATGCCTGGACATTCGATCGTGGTGAAAGAAGTATTGCAAAGAGAAAGGGTAGAAGCCTTAGAATTTGATTATTTAAAAACTACTATTTTTGCAGACGGAATGAAATTAATCGGGATTGCAGATGGTTGCAATGGTTTGAGTTTATTTATTTTATTTATTGGTTTCCTTATTGCTTATCCAGCATCTTTATGGCTTAAAATCAGGTATGGATTTTTAGGTTTAATATTAATTGTTTTGGTGAACATATTAAGGTGTACCGGCTTGGCCATGTTTGCTTATTTTAATCCAAAAGTTTTATTTTTTGCCCATCATTATCTGTTTAAGGTAATGGTATATGGAGTTGTATTTTTCTTATGGGTTCGTTTTACACAAATCAATCAAAAAAACAATCAACATGCCTAGAAAATTTTGGATTGGTTTAACCGTTTTGTTTTTACTGTATAGTGCTTATTATATTTTCTTTTTTGAGTCGCCAAATTTCGAATTAATCCCTCGTAAAATTAGGCATCTGATTAAATTTACCATGTTAATTACGGTTTATTTAATTGGCTTGCGACAATTGAATTTAGAAAAAATAGGCTGGATGCAAACCATCTGGCATATTGTACATATTTCAGGCATCTTTATCATTATAAGCTTTGGAGCTTTTGACTGGATAGTACATCCATTACCTTTAAATATTAGGGTGATCTTATTTGAAATCAATGAGTTTTTAATTGCGCCCACTTTATACGTATCGATGGGGCTTTTACATAAATTTTTATTAGGCGAAAAAAAAGAGGAATAGGTTTCATACCTATTCCTCTTTTTTAATTTAGTTTATCTCTTTTTAATTTGATTTGAGGAACGAACTACTCAAGGTAGTACTTTGATTGTTCCATCTAATAATATAGCTGCCCGCTTTCCAATCATTTAGAGCAATAAATATCGCATTTGTTTGTGCTGCAATTTCATTAGTAAAAATTTCTTCTCCTAATAAATTGTAGATCGTAATTTTGCTATTCGTGGAAGAAATAGGGATTTGAATTTGAATACTATTGTTAGCTGGGTTAGGGTAGGCCTTTAACAAACCATTTGAATTACCCTGTTGATTAATTCCTATACTCGTTCCAAAAATAAATCCTGATTTAGAATCCGAACCATTTGGTGCAATTACAGTTACATTACCACTGTTGCCATTACCAACACGCGCTTCTAATTGGGTGTTTGAAATTACAGTAAAACTATTACAAGCAACACCACCAAAAAGCACATTGCTCACTTCTAATAATTCGTTACCATAAATGGTAACCACTTCATCTCTTTTAGCAGTTGTTGGACTAAAAGAACTAATTCTTGGTACCGCTAGGTATACAAATCCTGGAGCACTTACCGAACCTGTACTGTCTTTTAAGCTAATCTCTCCAGTAGATCCTGCGCCTACTGCAGCCAAAATCATGGTATCATTTAAAATAGTAAAACTAGATGCAGCAGTGCCACCAAATGTCACATCTATTACCTCTGTAAAGTTTTCACCTGTAATGGTAATGGTATCATTTGTTTTTGCAGAATCTGGAGAGAATGATTTTATTCTAATTGTTTTCAAAAATCTAAATCCACTAATAGTGGCAGTTCCATTCGGAGTAACAACTTGTATATTACCACTTGCGCCATTGGCCAAATCTGCGGTAATTAAATTATCATTTTGAACCGTAAATGTTCTTGCATTTACACCGCCAAACTTTACTGCGCTTGCATTTGTAAAGTTGGTACCCAAAATAGTAACCGTTTCGCCAATTTTAGCTGAAGTAGGCGTAAATTGGGTAATGGTAGGGGGTACTACAAAAACAAATCCAGCTTTAGTTGCTGTACCAGCAGCGGTGATTACCGAAATATCGCCCGATGCACCAGCGCCAACTACTGCTTGAATACTGGTGGCATTGACTACATTAAAAGAGCTTGCCGCAGTACCACCAAAACTAACAGCTGTGGCACCAGTAAAATCTGTACCTGTAATGGTAACTGTTGCGCCACTTGCGGCAGTTGTTGGCGTAAAGTTGGTAATTGTAGGGGCAGCAACAAAAATAAATCCTGCTTTAGTTGCTGTTCCTGCAGCAGTAGTTACAGAAACATCGCCTGTTGAACCGTTTGCTACTATAGCTGTAATTGTGGTAGCATTGACCACATTAAAAGAGCTTGCTGCCGTACCACCAAATTTAACAGCTGTGGCACCAGTAAATCCTGTACCTGTGATGGTAACCGTAGCGCCAAATACAGCACTTGTTGGGGTAAAGCTGGTAATTGAAGGGGCAGCAACTATTACCGCTTCGTTTACTATTAATGTGCTTTTCTTTGTAGTACTTTGCGTAATTGCAAAGGCACCATAAAAAGTAACACTACCAGTTCCTGCTGCAGGTGCAATCCATTGAAAAGTCCAAGATGCGGCAGATGCTGATTTTGCAGAAGAGTGTGTGACATATTTAATGCCAACAATTTGTGATCCAGTACCCGCAATTAAAGAACCTAATAGCGTGCCTGCAGTATTTTGGGGTGAAACTTGAAATCCTTTATTTCCTGTTCCGCTGATTGATGCAGTAATGGTATAAGTAGTTCCTGGGGTATAACCAGCTGTTGGAATTGTAGAAGTAATTAAACCTGCTTGAGTAACTGCACTTCCACCATGACAAGATTCTGCACATGTGGTAGCATCTGAAGGTGAACCTGTATTTCCGGCAGGTGCACCAGTTGGATTAGAAATTGCATTTGGCGCTAATAAATTAAAAACGCTGAATACAACGAATAATAAAAATAAACTGAGTACAATTTTTTTCATAAAATGGGTTTTAGGTGCAAGTACAGCAAATTTACTGCCAAATATTTAAAACCCAAAATAAGGGCATTATTTTAATTCAGGAGGTAAAATCTCTACTTTTTTTCCATTAAATGATACATTATAGCCAGGTTGTAGTTTATTTCTGCGTCTGTATTCAACTTCGCCGTTTACTTTAACCATACCATCGTCTATTAATTGATTTGCTTCAGCACCATCATTTGCCCAGCCAATCACTTTTAGTAATTGATTGAGTTGAATGTATTCGCCTGTAATATTGAAGTTTTCCATATTTCAAAAATAAGGAAATTTAATAGGAATGGGGAAATGAATTAAAGGGCAAGTTTGGTAAAACCTGTTTTAACAATTAAATCAGCTAGGGCTTTTTGGAGTTTTTGTTTTTTTGTACTCTTTGCATTGCTGCACATTTTTATTTCTAGCCTTAACCGATGTATTAAATGGTATTCGTAAAAAGTAAATTGTAAAGCACTGCTATCGGTTCTATTTAAAATTCGCTTAGCATCATTTTTTTGTCCTAAATGAAATATACAAATGGCTTTCATTAAATCAAAGCTTTCGTAATAACCAATTTCTATAGTACCGTCGTTATAACTTTTATAATCGAGCTCAGCAATTTTTATGAACTTTAAAGAAGTATCATAATCACCAATTAAATTAAAACAATCAACCATTAAATAATGGTAGAACGGAAAAATATTTCTTGATTTCCATTCTGTTTGAAATTTATTTTCTTGCTCGAATGCAATTTTAGTCCAATGCTTAATGCTCCCCGTGTCTTTAATTTGAAAAGCATAAAGAATATTAGACATTATTTTTCTTGCGATGGGGAAAGGGTGTAATTTATCTACATTTTGAATGGAGTTGATAATATCCAAATATTTTTTTTGATCTTTAAGATTGCCAGATAAATAGGCTCCTAAAAAAAACAAGCATTTAGCAAATAATTTAGCCTCCGAAGTTTTCTTCTCTTGTAAATATTTCTTTAGGTGAATTAAATAACCATTACATAAACCAGAAATGAATGGATAGCGTTCGAAAAAATAAATTTGACTAACAGGATTTTTACTTAAATAGCCAGCTAATTCTTCAAATAATTTTGGGTTTTTAAGGATAATTTTAGCAATATTTCCGCAGGCTCTTTGGTAATTAATATCAATGTTATTATTATCCGATAGCTCTATATCATAAAATTGTTTAATTAAAGTTAAATCAACTTTTTCTGTTAGGGTATCGTCCTTTTTATTACTTAGATTTTTTTCTAGTTCTTGAAAATTTTGAAAACCACAATACATACTTATATAATGCAGTGTTCTTTTAGAAGGTTGCACATCATCATCAATAAAACCTAATAATCTACGTAGTGTTTGAGGGCTAATGATTGCTTGAATAGATTTTTTGATATGCAAGGAAAGTTCTTCGCACTCGTTAGAGAATGCAATATTTTTTCCATATCTGGTTTCCACAAGTTTTTTTATACCATCATTTTGCATATAGCAATTTAAGCTTTTTTTCTGTTAAATATTAATAATGGATTAAAATGGATTATTTTAATATTTAGCAATTATAGCAGGTGCATAAACATGTACCTTTCAAGTTTGGTTGATATTTATACCTAATTTGCGCCATGAATTTAGTTTTAATAGAAGATAATTTTAGTATTCAGTCAACCTTTAGTCAATATTTAAAAGCACAATCAGAATTTGAAAACATTTCCGTTTTTAGTTCCGCAGAAGGTTTCGAAGTGGCCACACTCACTCATATTCCAACTGTTTTTTTGCTAGACATTAATTTCCCCAGAAAATCTGGAGCCGAACTTATTCCAATCATTAACTCTAAATATCCTACAGCTGCCATTATTTTGTGGACTGTCAATTACGATAACCAAAGTGTTTCTCCATTAATAAAAGAAGATGCAGTCAGTTATTTAGGTAAAGAATCATCTTTAGCTAAAATTAAAGAAACCATCATCGAATTAAATGCCTTGGGAGCACCAGTTACAAAAGTGTTAGCACGTAAGGATTTCGATTATTTCAACTCAAAAAATACTTTCGCAGAAGCATTGAATAGTCGCGAAAATCAAATTGCGGAGGGTTTATTTCGTGGATTGAGCTATAAGCTGATTGCCATAGAAAACAACATTTCCATCGATACTGTTCGTAAATACATTAAAAGCTTGTATCGTAAATTACATATTAATAGCAAAGGCGAATTGGCCTTCAAATACCTTCAAGACAAAAAGTTTTAATTTTTAACATTTTTATTGCAAACGATTCAAGATTTTGGAAGATTCGAAATAGATTTCTCGATGTTTTTCAATATTTCTAATTGTTTGGCTTGGCTATCAAAAAGTACTTTGATTTGTTCCGCTAATAACAAATCGATTTTTTGATTCAATGATCTAATTTCTAGTTCTGCTTTTAGGTTTATTAAATAATCATTTTCGCTGCGTTTTCTGTCTTTTTCTTCTTGTCTGTTCTGGCTCATCATAATGATGGAGGCTTGTAGAGCTGCTATACAAGACAAAATTAAATTCATTAAAATAAATGGGAATGGATCAAAGGTATTTGTTGCATTGGATAAAGAATTATATACAATCCAGCTAATTAATATGATAAAAAAAGGAAATTATGAATGACCAACTTCCGCCAAATCGGGCTACTTTATCCGAAATTTCTTGCCCATTGGTTAAAATATCTTTCGGTGGATTTAATAAATGCTCGATGATTAAATTTTCATCTTCGATGGTTTTTTTAACAATGTTTTGCAGTTTAATGAGTTGCTCGCTTTCTGCATGCAAGAGTTTTTTGCTATCGATATCCATAGGGTTGTTCGTTTTAATACTATAAATATAGGCCTAATTTTTTAGCTCCAAACGCTATATTCCCTGTTATTTAGCGTTTTGGGGCTTTGCTTTGTCTAAAATTGCTTAAGTTGCTAATTATTTTACCTAATGATTTAACGAAAGCAATATGAATACTCGCAAATTTCTATTACTGTTTTTCTTATTTGTATTATCAAATAATTTAATTGCACAAAATGCAGGTTTATATTTCGATGGAACAGACGATTATGTGATGTCGGACATTTCTCCAATTGCTGGAAATACAGCTAAAACGCTGGAGGCATGGATAAAAACAACGGCCAATAGTAACCCTTCTGCTGGAGGTGTACAAACGGTAATTGTAGAAATGGGACTCATGTCTACCGGCACTCGTTTCACGCTGAATATTTTAAATAATAATGCCATTCGATTAGAAGTGGAAGGCAATGGGATCAATGGTACTACTGCTGTAAACGACGGGTTATGGCACCATGTGGCAGGGGTTTACGACCCATTAGCCACAACCAAAGTAGCATTGTATTTAGATGGGAATTTAGAGGCTTCTGGTAATTTAACAGTTACAGTTAATACAGCTGCAACAGGTAATATTCAAATTGGCAGAAGATGCGATGGTATTCATTATTTTAATGGTACTATAGATGAAGTAAGGGTTTGGAATGTTGCCCGAACCGCTTCGCAAATTGCCAATAATAGAAATGTAGAATTGTGTAATTCTACTCCTAATTTGGTGGCTTATTTTCCAATGAACGAAGGAACGCCAGGAGCTACAAATACTGCAAATACTAGCATTGCCTCTTATGGAAATACTTTTGGAACGGGTGCTTTAAATGGTTTTACGCTTTCCGGTTCTACTTCTAATTTTGTTACAGGAAAATCTTTAGCTGCAGGCTTGAGCGTCAATAAAATTAATTTAACTAAGTGTAATGCCTATAATTGGCCAGTTACGAATCAAACTTATAATACTAGCGGAACGTATATTGGAAGAACTGCCAAAGCCAATGGTTGTGATTCAATCATCAAATTAAATTTAACAATTACCAATGTTATAAGAAGTAGTATTACGGTTAAAGCATGCGATACTTTTACTTGGGCGCTCAATGGTCAAACCTATGGAGCCTCTGGAAGCTATGCAGATACAATACTTACAGCCAGCGGTTGCGATTCTATTGTCACATTAAATTTAACTGTCAATCTAATTCCACCAACGATTCAAAATATCAGCGCATGCGATTTCTATACTTGGCCAGAAAACAATAAGCGATATACACAGAGCACACAAGCTTTTGCTATTTTAAAAAATGCAAGAGGATGTGATTCTTTAATTACTTTAAACTTAACCATTAATAAAAAAGATTCTACCGATTTTTATGTCAACCAATGTAATCCATACACTTGGTCGGCTACCGGTTTAACCTATACTAAAACTGGGGTTTATGATGCTGTTTTGGTTACCTCAAAAGGCTGTGATTCTTTAGTTGCGCTACATTTAAAAATTTCTCCTGCATTCAGAATCGTTCAATCTGAGATTGCTTGTCAAACTTTTACTTGGGATAAAAACGGTAAAGTATATACCACTACAACAACCGATTCGGTAGTTTATAAAACAGCAGCAAATTGTGATTCGATTGTGGTGTTAGATGTTTTTATTATCAATTTTGATATTACTGTTTCAAATAAAACAACTTATTTGGAAGCGAATTTAGCAGGTGCAGAATACCAATGGGTAAATTGTTTTACCAGACTACCTATTGTGGGTGCTACGGCTCAAAGCTTTACACCTGCTGCAACTGGTACTTACAAGTGTTTAATTACCTATTTAGGTTGCGTAGATTCTTCTGCTTGTAATACTTTTGTAAAAACAGTAGGAGTAAATAACTCGACTAAAAATAGTATTAAAATTTATCCAAATCCAACTAACAATATTATTTATGTGCAGGGCTTGAGCGATATCGAAAATAATATAGTGGAGCTTTACGATGTGCAAGGAAATTTAATGTTAAGCAAAGAAATGCTTGGAAATGGCATGATTGATTTAGTTGAATTTGCTAATGGTATCTATGTGATTAAAGTAGGATGGGTGTTTCAGCGAATTGCGAAGATGTAGGTTTTCCATCTTCAAAGAATTTTTTCGTTAAACCAAATGCGCTTGCAATAAATCGTTCGCAATATACAACTCGCCGCGCTCGAGCCATTGCTGTTCTGCACTGGTGGAAACAATAATTGGCATGCGTTTTTTAGTATTATGAATTTCGCTCATGAGCGCGTTTGCTTCCATGGTTAGCATGGCATAGGTGTGTTGTATTTCTCCTGTTTTTTGATCTACCCAATTGCTCCAAATACCTGCAAATGCAAAGCTTTGCTGCTCGGGTAGCTCAATAAAATATTTTTCTTTTTTCAATCCTTTTTCATCCAACCATTTCCATTCAAAAAACCCATCGGCAATAATTAAACACCTATTTTGTACATAGTTTTTAAAAGAAGGTTTTTCTTGAAGGGTTTCTACTCTGGCATTCAAGGTATTTTTTCTAAAACTAGTATCCTTAGCCCAGCTAGGCATGAGTCCCCAATTCGATAAAATAAT
>CANNIS010000013.1 GCA_947505035.1 Sphingobacteriales bacterium | reverse complement strand
GAGGTTGCAGAGCGACCAGAAGATTTAATTGTATATGGTGGCCGAGGAAAAGCAGCAAGAAATCCCGAAGCATTTTATTTAATTGTAAAAGCTTTAAAAGATTTAAACGATGATGAAACATTATTGATTCAATCTGGTAAACCGGTCGGTATATTACCTACACATAAAGATGCACCAAGAGTTATTATTTCTAATTCACAGATTGTACCTAAATGGGCAACCTTCGAATACTTCAACGAATTAGAAGATAAAGGACTCATGATGTATGGTCAAATGACCGCTGGATCTTGGATATACATTGGATCACAAGGAATTGTTCAAGGAACATTTGAAACATTTGCAGCCGTTGCACGCAAGCATTTTGGTGGCACATTAAAAGGAACTATTTCTGTTACCGCTGGTTTAGGCGGAATGGGTGGCGCACAACCTTTAGCCATTACCATGAACGAAGGCGTATGTTTAGCCGCAGAAGTTGAAGAGTGGCGCATTCAAAAAAGAATTGAAACAAGATATATTGATTTAATGATTCATGATATTGATGAAGCGATTGATAGGGCCATTTTAGCAAAACAAAATAAAGAAGCAATTTCTATTGGGGTAATTTGTAATGCGGTTGATTTATTAGAGCGCATGTTAGCAAGAAATGTTATTCCAGAAGTTTTAACCGATCAAACCTCTGCACACGATCCACTAGTGGGTTACTTCCCACAAGGCTTGAGCGTTGCTGATGCAAAAGAACTTAGAGAAAATCATCCAGACGAATACATCAAAGAATCTTATGTAACCATGGCGCATCATATCAATTTAATGATTGAAATGCAAAGCAAAGGTGCTGTTACTTTTGATTATGGAAATAATTTAAGAGGAAGGGCATTAGAAGCTGGTGTAAAAAATGCATTTGATTTTCCTGGATTTGTTCCAGCTTATATTCGCCCATTATTTTGCGAAGGAAAAGGGCCATTCCGTTGGGCCGCACTATCTGGAGATCCTCAAGACATCTACGAAACCGATAAATTAATTTTAGAATTATTTCCAGAAAATAAAGAACTCGCCAGATGGATAAAGATGGCGCAAGAAAGAATTGCCTTTCAAGGATTACCCGCAAGAATTTGTTGGCTCGGACAAGGCGAAAGAGAAATAGCAGGTTTAGCCTTCAATAAATTAGTGGCCGAAGGAAAAGTAAAGGCGCCGCTAGTAATTGGCAGAGATCATTTAGATACCGGTTCTGTTGCTTCCCCAAATAGAGAAACAGAAGCGATGTTAGATGGTTCGGATGCCGTTGCAGATTGGCCAATTTTAAATGCTTTAATTAATACTGCTGGTGGCGCTAGTTGGGTTTCTCTTCACCACGGTGGTGGTGTAGGCATTGGCTACTCGATACATGCCGGTATGGTTATCTTAGCCGATGGTACCGACGAAGCAGCCGTAAGAATTAAAAGAGTTTTACATAACGACCCAGCGATGGGTGTGATTAGACACATGGATGCGGGTTATGATATTGCAAAAGATACCGCAAGAAAACACCGTTTAGATATTAACGAAAGATTAAAATAAATAAAAATGCTTTATGAGCGAATATATTTCGGTTGCTAAATTAAATTTTAACACTTATAAAACGCTTGCGGATAAAGCAATTTCATCTTTAACTGAAGAAGAAATTCATTTTAAATTAGAGACCAACGAAAATTCTGTAGCCATCATCATGCAACATTTAATTGGCAATGCAAGATCTCGTTTTACCGACTTTTTTAATTCAGATGGAGAAAAAGAGAATAGAAATCGTGATTCAGAATTTATTGAAAAAGAAATAAGTAAAGAAGAATTAATTATAGAATGGAATTTTGCTTGGAAAATAGTTTTTGATTTATTAGAATCGATGAGTGAAGAAGATCTGAATAAAGTTGTAAGTATAAGATCTGAAAAACAATCTGCATTAAAAGCCATTAATAGGCAAGTAGCTCATTATGCTTATCACGTTGGACAAATCGTATTTCTAGCTAAACATTTAAATGGAAATAATTGGCAAACATTGAGTATTGCAAAAGGGAAATCGGAAGAATATAATAAGGGAATAATTGCTAATTAAAATACTTTTTCAGAAGTTCATAAAAATTAAAATTTGGTTTTTCAAAAGCCATTTCAATATCTTTCTTCATGGCATTTCTATCAAAATCTTTCATTCTATTTGATTGAACTAACTTAAAAGCTTTCTCCGTTAATAGATATAATTTTTTAGGTGCACTCCGCTTATTTTTATGAGTAGAGATAGCATTTATCAATTCCAATATTCCTTCTTTTTGGGTAGCAATAGTTTTAATTACTGCTGTCATATTTTCAGTATCTGGTCGATCATGAAGCATTATTTTTAAATTATTGACAAACTGATCAGCTCCTTCTCTATCAGATTTGTTCACTACAAAAATATCAGCAATCTCCATAATGCCTGACTTTATTCCTTGAACTTCATCACCCGCTTCAGGCACTAACACAACAATAGTTGTATCGGCAAGTCCAACAATTTCTACTTCTGATTGACCTACCCCTACTGTCTCCACAATAATCAAATCGAAAGGGTATGCCCTTATCAAATCACAAATTTCAATAGTTTTGGCAGACAGCCCACCTAAAGAACCTCGAGTTGCTATGGATCTGATAAAAACATTTTGATTTGTAAAATGCTCACCCATTCGAATTCTATCCCCCAATAAGGAACCGAAATTAAATGGCGAAGTTGGATCAATTGCAATGACTGCCACTTTATGACCCTTTGCTAAATATTCTGAAATTAAGGAATTCACAATCGTGCTTTTGCCTGCACCAGGAGGACCTGTAATTCCAAGAATAGGAATCTCGTTATTAATTTTTAAGGAGGCTAGAAAATCTTCATAACCAATTGCGTCATTCTCGACTAAACTGATAGCTCGCGCAAGACTACGAAAGTTGTCATTCACAAGATTCTGATTAATTTCGCTCCAATTAGTCATTGATTTAAGTAAATTAGCCACAAATAAACAAAATTAAATAGCCAACACCTAAATTTATGAAAGTTAGTGGTTTTACTTTTATCAGAAATGCCATTTTATACGATTATCCTATTGTAGAAGCCATTACTTCCATACTTCCTATCTGCGATGAATTTATTGTTGCCATTGGCCATTCCGACGACCAAACCACTGCCTTAATCAACAGCATCAATTCTCCTAAAATAAAAATTATTCCGACCGTTTGGGACGATACTTTAAGAGCAGGCGGAAGGGTATTAGCAGTCGAAACGGATAAAGCATTTGCAGCCATTGCGAGCGATAGCGATTGGTGTTTTTATATTCAAGGGGATGAATGCGTTCACGAAAAATATCTTCCTATAATAAAAGAAGCAATGGAATTGAATCTTCCTAACAAAAAGGTAGAAGGATTACTTTTAAATTACCTCCATTTTTATGGTTCTTATGATTTTATTGGAACGGCAAGAAAGTGGTACAGAAATGAAATTAGAATTATTAGAAATAATAAAAATATTAGTTCTTTTAGAGATGCACAAGGATTTAGAATAGATGAGCGAAAACTAAATGTTAAAAAAATTGCCGCTAGCGTTTATCATTACGGTTGGGTTAAACATCCCGAAAAGCAACAAGCAAAAGCAGAAACATTTAATAAACTATGGCATAGCGATCAATGGGTTGAAAAAAATATTCCTAAAGTAAGCGCATTTGATTACTCGATGGTTGATGGCCTGAAACGCTTTACAGAAAGCCATCCTGCTGTTATGAAAAATAGAATAGCGGCCATCAATTGGGAATTTACAGTTGATCCAACTATTAAAAAAATGAAATTGAAACACCAATTAGCTGGCTATATAGAAAATCTAACAGGCTGGAGAATTGGAGAATATAAAAATTACCGAATCATCAAATAATAAAACAATGGAAAAAATATCCGTCGTAATTATTACATATAATGAAGCTAGAAATATTGGACGCTGTTTAGCGTCTGTAAAAAATATTGCCGATGAAATTATTGTAGTAGACTCTCATTCAACAGACGATACGGTAAGTATAGCAGCAAGCTTTGGGGCTAAAGTGTATCAAAAAGAATTTATTTCTTATGCTACACAAAAGAATTTTGCAAACGAACAAACTAACAACAGATTTATTTTATCATTAGATGCCGACGAAGCATTGGGCGCAGAACTTTCTGCCGCTATTATTGTCAGCATGCAAAATCCCGCTCATCAGGCTTATCAGCTAAATCGTCGCACCAATTATTGCGGCACATGGATTAATTATAGTGGTTGGTATCCCGATCCAAAAATTAGGTTATTTGATAAAAATTTCGCGAAATGGGGCGGTCCGGCATTACACGAAACCCTAGCACTAAATAGTCAAGCGAGCCTAGGATTTTTAAAAGGCGATCTTTTACACTATTCGTTTTATACCATTCAAGATCACCGTAATCAAACAGAAAAATTTAGCAGCATCGCGGCTAAAGATTTATTTGATCAACAAAAAAAACCAAGCGTTTATAATTTATACATCAAACCAATCAATCGATTTTTAACAGACTATGTTTTTAAGCGTGGATTTTTAGATGGGAAAGCTGGCTGGACCATTTGTATTTATTCAGCAAAAGCAGTGCATTTGAAATATGCAAAGCTGCAACAGCTTTGGAACGCTGCAAAATAATTTTTAAAAATGTAGTTTAAGCCAATTCTTAATTTTAGCAGTCATGGGTACACGTGCTGCTGATAAAGGTCCATCAAATTTTTCGCCTCTTCGTAAATAATATTTAGAAAGTGTGCTATTGGTCATTTTCCATTTAGCAATAAATTTATGATAGCCCGGATTTTTAGTAACCCGTTTCACAGATTTTGAGCCAAAATGATAGACTCTGCTCTTGTTTACTCCTTTAAAATACCGAATGCCCGCTAACCATAATTTCATCGAAAAATCGGGATCGGAATACATGCCCGGAGAAAACTCATTACTATAACCACCCACTGCGTCCCAAATATCTTTATGTACAATGTTTGGTGGCCATGTAGCGCCTTGCCAATCATGCATAGGCAAACCAGCATATTCGGCCAATAATTTATCTTCTTGAAATGATTCCAAATCGGTACCATAATTTTTTTCAATCATACAATTACTTTGGGCTTTGGGTTCTATAGACGTTGCCGAAATAAAAAATTGATGATGCCCAATAGCGGCTATTTCTTCGGCCAAATATTTATCCCATGCAGGGCATGCATACATGTCGTCGTTCATGTATAAAAAATAATCTGTACTGAGTAGCGAACGGCAATTGTTTAAAGCGTAGCAGACGCCTACATTTTTTTCACTATAAGTATAATCGATGTTTGCTTGCGCTTTTACCCATTCCAATGTTCCGTCTGTTCCTTCGTTAACATGAACAATTATTTGATGCTGGTAAGTCGAATTTTTAAAAATGCTGGCAATGCATAATTGTAAATAAGCTAAATTATTCCAAGTAGGTATCACAATAGAAAATTGAGCGCTTGGGTTGTTAGCCCGCTTAAAATTCTGAATTGGATAATTATAATTTGGCGTATGCATATATTTTAATCTAAATACTCTTCCGGTTTAGCAAACAAAAACAAGCAATTAAACAAAGCGTAAAAAGTAACACCAGCTTGCGTTTCGAGCGTATCTTCGGTAAGCAGCGAAAGTGCAAATGCGATAAAGAATACGATATAAAAATAATCTAAGTATTTACGCTTATAAAATAGTGGATAAAAAACCACTAGCATAAATAATAGCAATCCAATAATACCAAAAGTAAGCAGTATGGTGAGCCATTGATTGTGTGCACGGTGTTGGTATTGCTGCTGTAGTAAATTAGGATGCGCAAGATAATAACTGTTGAATGCATCGGCTACATCTCCTGTGCCAATTCCTATAACCGGAGCTGTTTTAAAAATATCCCATGCGATATTCCAATAAACAAATCTTTGTGCAATTGATTTTCCGTTTGGATCTTGGTTTAATTGATAAGATTGTAATTCATAAACCACTTCATGCGTACGCATTTTGATACTTGGTAAAGTTACATACGAAAGAATGGGCAAAGCAATCATCAAAACTAACAAAACAGCAGCTAACCAAATTTTCTTGTGGCGAATAACAAGAAATATTGATCCTAATAAGAGCAATATAAAAAACACAACTAAACCCATTCTTGCACCCATAATGCCATTGAAAATAAACAACCAAATACCCGCCATTAAATAATAAAAATTGGTATAAGATAATTTTCTCCAGTTATTTTTGGCCAATAAATAAAAGGCCGCAAAAGCTGCAATGGTATTCAATAAGCTCAAACGAATATGGGAGATAAAATGAGACATTTCTCTCAGTTCAAAAAAAGTAACTTGGAAATAACGGAGATAATAATACATTCCGTAAATCGAAGAAAGTAAAGCAGTAATCAATAACACTTTTAATATACTTCGAAATTCCCTAACACTAAGCGGTGGGGAAGTAATAAATACAATGGGCAAAAATAAAATAGGTAATTTAATTTTTAAATCTTTAATGGCATATTCAAAATTGCTAGTATATAAAAGGCCTAGCAAATGCAATAAGAATAAGCTAATGAGTACCCAAAATATTTTAGATGTTCGAAGCGTATTTAGTTTTTGTTTTAAATTTCCTGCTGCAATCCAATTAATAACCAATAAGCCAGTACAAATACTATTGATGGCTGCATAAGAAAAAACGCCCACAATAATTCCGCAGATTAAAACGATATGTGCTTTTGAAAAGGAAAATTGATTAAGCATATACTAAAATAAAAAAAAGCGCTGATAAATCAGCGCTTTTCGTGTATCCTTTGATAATTATAATTTACGTTTGATTTCTACTTGTTCAAATGCCTCTACAATATCACCTACTTCAATATCATTGTAGTTCTGAATATTTAAACCACATTCATAATTAGTAGCCACTTCTTTCACATCGTCTTTGAAACGTTTCAAAGAAGCCAATTCACCGGTATGTAAAACCACTCCATCTCTAATGATACGAATTTTACTGTTTCTATTAATTTTACCATCTAAAACCATACAACCTGCAATGGTACCCACTTTCGAGATTTTAAAGGTCTCTCTAATTTCTACATTGGCAACAATTTTCTCTTCAAATTGTGGCGCCAACATACCTTCCATTGCCGATTTGATTTCGTTGATGGCATCGTAAATAATTGAATACATACGAATATCAATTTGTTCTTGTTCTGCTAATTTTCTAGCATTCAAAGAAGGACGCACTTGAAAACCAATAATAATCGCATCCGATGCAGATGCCAATAATACATCTGATTCAGAAATTTGACCTACTGATTTATGGATAATATTAATTTGAATTTCTTGTGTAGATAATTTCAATAATGAATCTGATAATGCTTCGATAGAACCATCCACATCACCTTTCACAATAATATTTAATTCTTTAAAGTTACCGATAGCTAAACGACGACCGATCTCATCTAAAGTAATATGTTTCTGTGTACGAATTCCTTGCTCGCGTTGTAATTGTAAACGCTTGTTTGCAATTTCTCTTGCTTCTACTTCGGAATCCATTGAGTTAAACTTGTCACCGGCTTGTGGCGCACCGTTCATACCCAATACCTGTATAGGTTGTGAAGGACCAACAGATTCTACTTTATTGCCACGCTCGTTGAATAAAGCTTTTACTTTACCACTGTAACAACCTGCTAAAATTGGATCTCCTACTTTTAAAGTTCCAGATTGTACTAAGATAGTAGTTACAATTCCTCTGCCTTTATCTAAGGCTGCTTCGATTACAGTTCCTACCGCATGCTTGTTTGGATTTGCTTTTAACTCTAACAATTCTGCTTCTAACATTACTTTTTCAAGTAATACATCGACGTTTAAACCTTGCTTTGCAGAAATTTCTTGACACTGGTATTTACCGCCCCATTCTTCTACTAAAATATTCATGGCAGAAAGTTGCTCACGCACTCTATCTGGATTTGCTCCTGGTTTATCAATTTTATTTAATGCAAAGATGATCGGAACGCCCGCTGCTTGTGCATGGTTAATGGCTTCTTTGGTTTGTGGCATCACGCTATCGTCTGCTGCAATGACAATAATTACAATATCCGTAACCGATGCACCCCTAGCACGCATGGCCGTAAAGGCTTCGTGACCTGGTGTATCTAAGAAAGTAATTTTTTTACCACTATCTAATTGTACTTCGTAAGCGCCAATATGTTGTGTAATACCACCGGCCTCACCTGCAATCACATTTGCTTTACGCACAAAATCGAGTAAAGATGTTTTACCATGATCGACGTGACCCATTACCGTAACAATAGGTGCGCGTGGAATTAAATCTTCTGGTTTATCTTCAACTAATGCAACTGTTTCTTGTTCGTCTGATGCACTGATAAATTGCACTTCAAAACCAAACTCATCTGCAACAATTGTTAATGTTTCTGCATCTAGCCTTTGGTTAATTGAAACGAACATACCCAAACTCATACAAGTAGAAATAACTTGCGTAACTGGCACATCCATCATTTTTGCTAACTCATTTGCCGTAACAAACTCGGTAACTTTTAAAATTTTTGATTGTAACTCTTGCTCTAATGCAGCAGCTTCTGCATTTGCCGCGTTGTCGTCTCTTTTGTTACGACGCATTTTAGTACGTTGTGCAAATTTACTCGACTTACCTGCTCCACTTAATCTAGCAAGGGTTGCTTTAATTTGATCTTGTATTTCTTTTTCGGTAGGCTCTGCTTTTGGTCCCGAGGGATTATTTCTAACAAAAGGTGCGTTTCTTCTGTTGGCTCCGCTATTAGCTGGTTTTGGATCACCTGCTCTATGGAAAGTTCCTGGAGGGCGTCCGCCTGGGCTAGTATTTGTATTAGGATTTGTATTAGGCGTTCCTGTATGAGGATGCTCTTTTCTTTTTCTTTTTTTCTTCGCTTGATCTGCCGCAGAATTTCCTGAAGAACTTGCAACTGGAGCTGCTTTTTTCTTTGCAGCAAATTGCGAAAGATCTATTGAACCAATAATATTAGGTCCCGATAATTTTTGTGCTTTTGCACGAATCACTTCTAAATCTACTTCAGCATCGGGTGTTGGAGTAACGATAGGTTCGATTATTTTTGCTGGCTCTACTTTTGATTCTTTTTTAGCAGGAGATTTTGCAGGTGCTGCATCAGCAACAGGCGCTTCAACAGATGCTTTCTCTGCTGGTTTTTTCTCTACTTTTTGCTCTACCGCTTTTTTAGTAGCTTTTACTTTTTCAATTTCACGCTCCGCTTTTTCTTCATCCTTTTCTTCTTTTGTCTTTTTATCTGGACGCGTTTTTGAGTTTACTTTTGCTAAATCTATTTTTCCTACAATCTTAACAGCACTTGCTTCTGCTTTAATTTCTGGAACAATTACTGGTTCGGTGATAGGTGCAACAACTACAGCGGGTTTAGGTGCCTTTGGAGCACTCGATGTTACATTTTTAATTAAAATTTCTTTTTCGATTTCTGGCTCTGCAATTTTTTTGGTTACTACAGGAGTAGCAACAGTCTCAGGCGTTTCATCTTTTCGGATTTTTCCAATAGCAATACTTTTGGCTTCCTCTTTATTTGATTTATCGCCTTGAAATTCTTTTGTCAGAATCGAATACTGCTCTTCAGTTAACTTTGTATTTGGCTTATTGTCGATATCCATTCCTTTTGCTTTGAAATGGTCAACGATTGTTCCAATACTCAAGTTAAATTCCTTGGCAGCTTTTAATAAATTTATTTTTTTGTCTTCAGACATCTATTGAAAATTATGCAGTTAATGCTTTTTATTTATGTTTAAATCAATGTGTTTCACATTGTATTTATTATTCGAACTCTGATTTTAAAATATTAATAACTTCTAGAATCGTTTCCTCTTCTAAATCTGTACGCTTAACCATGTCTTCAACAGATAAAGCGAGTACACTTTTTGCAGTGTCACAACCAATCGATTTTAATTCATCGATGATCCAGCTTTCAATTTCATCTGAGAATTCATCTAAGTCAACATCCTCTTCATCTACATCATTTTCGCGGTATACATCAATTTCGTAACCAGTTAATTTACCAGCTAATTTAATATTGTATCCACCTTTACCAATCGCTAAGGAAACTTGATCTGGTTTTAAAAACACAGATGCTCTTTTAGTTTCATCGTCTAATTTAATGCTGGTAATTTTTGCAGGGCTTAAGGCTCTTTGAATGTATAACGATAAATTATTGGTGTAGTTAATCACATCGATATTCTCGTTTTTCAATTCACGCACAATACCATGTATTCTTGAACCTTTCATTCCCACGCATGCACCTACTGGATCGATACGGTCATCATATGATTCAACGGCAACCTTGGCGCGTTCACCTGGTTCGCGTACAATATTTTTAATAGTAATTAAGCCATCGAATACCTCTGGCACTTCTTGCTCAAACAAACGTTCTAAGAATGCCGGTGAAGTTCTAGAAATAATAATTCTTGGATTGTTATTCAGCATTTCTACTTTTAACACTGATGCTTTTACCGTTTCGCCTTTCTTAAAGAAATCTGCTGGAATTTGTTCTGTTTTTGGTAAGATTAACTCATTACCATCATCATCCATGATCAACATTTCTTTTTTCCAAACTTGGTAAACTTCACCAGTTACAATTTCACCAATTCTATCTTTGTATTTTTTGAAGATTTCGTCTTTCTCTAATTCTAAAATTTTAGAAACTAATGTTTGACGCGCTGCTAAAATTGCTCTTCTACCAAAGCTCTCTAAGGTTACTAATTCAATAGCATCATCGCCTACGGCTAAGTCTACATCAATTAATTTTGCTTCTGCAATTTCTACTTCAAGAGCGTCATCTTCCGAAAACCCATCTTCCATTACTCTTCGAGATCTCCAAATTTCCAAGTCACCATTATCTGTGTTGACAATGATATCGCAGTTTTCGTCTGTTCCGTATTTTTTACGCAACATACTTCTGAAAACTTCTTCCAACACACTCATCATTGTTGGCCTGTCAATATTTTTGAATTCCTTAAACTCTTGAAAGGAATCAATCAGATTGATATTATTCATATTGCTTAAATTTATTTCTTTTTAAAATGTTACTTTAATTTTTGCTTCTGCTATTTCTGAAAGGGCAAGGCTAATATTATTTAAACTTACTTTCTTTCCTTTTTCTTTTATTTTTTCTTCGACTGCAATAACAGCTGCATCGATACTGATTAATTTTCCTTCAATCTCTTTTCCATCTGCTAATTTAATGGCCAATGTTCTGCCAATATGTTGCGGATATTGACGTTCAAATTTTAATGGAAAATCTACGCCTGGAGAAGAAACCTCTAATGAAATTAAGGCTTCCTCTAAACCATCTTCTTCCATTTTTTGATTGATGTGTCTGCTCACTCTTGCACAATCTTCGATTTTTATGCCCTCATCTCCATCTAACAATACCATGGCCCTTTTTACGGCAATTCCTTTTATTTCTACAATAAAAAGATTGGTGTCGGCAATGGCCTCTTCAATATAAACTTTAAGTTGTTCTGCTAATTTCACCTTCAATATATTTATAAAACAAAAGAGGAGACCTGTTATGTCCCCTCTTTATCACTGTTTTGCACTGCAAATATAACACAATTAGTACTTTAAAAAAAATTTACTTTGATAAAATAGCTTGAATTTGGCCTTTTAGGCGTTAATTACCCTACATAAAAGGCCTTTTAAGTAATAAGACTCGGGAAATGCACTTCTTACAGGATGGTCGATTGGCTGGCCAAATTCGTGTATAAACTGTAATTCTTTACCCGCATCTACTGCAGCCCAAGCCAAAATCTGCTTAAAATGTTCAAGCGTAACGCTCCCAGAACAAGAAAAAGTAGCCAATAAATCGCCTTCTTTCATCAATTTTAACGCTTGCATATTTAAATCTTTATAGGCACGCTCGGCACGAGGCAAGGATTTTCTGGATGGCGCTAATTTAGGCGGATCTAAAATAATAATATCCCAATGCTTATTTGCCGAATTGGCCTCTCTTAAATATTGAAAAACATCGGCCACTATTAAATTTTCTTCGGCAAATGGAATTTGGTTAGCCTGGTAATTCTCTTGAACACTTGCAATGGCAGCGGCAGAAGAATCTACAGCTGTTACCTCATTTGCACCCGCATTTTTAGCATATATGCTAAAGCCACCTGAATAAGAAAAACAATCCAACACATTTTTACCTTTTGCAAAATTGGCTAAGTATGCACGATTTTCCCTTTGATCTAAAAAGTAACCCGACTTCTGTCCTTCGTTCACATCTACTAAAAAATGAATATTATTTTCTTTGATTAAAATAGGCTCAGTTGGAATAGCTCCATAAAGTAAACCGCTCGAAACACTTAATCCTTCTAGTATTCTAGCCGATGCATCGCTGCGTTCAAAAATTCCTTTTGGATTTAAAATTTTAACAAGTGCATCGATGATGATTTGTTTTCTTTGATCAATTCCTAAAGTTAAAAATTGACAAACTAAATAATCTTGGTATTTATCTACAATTAATCCGGGTAATTCGTCGGCCTCCGAAAATATTAAACGATAACTATCGGTCGCATTTAAATCTATTCCTTCTTTTCTTCGCTCAATCGATTTCGATATTTTTTGAAACCACCATTGTTCATCAATAATTTCGGATTCGGACCAAGCCAATAAACGAACTGTTATTTTAGACGCTTGATTATAATAACCGTAAGCCAAAAATTGTCCATTGAAATCGTTCAGCCTCACTAAATCACCATTGGCGGGCTGGCCTAACACTTTGGCAATTGCACCCGAAAACACCCAACTATGGTGATGTTTAACTGGTTTTTCTTTCCCCTTTGCTAAATTAACCTGAATCATTTTTCTATTTTTACCAAAAATACAAATACTAATCTCATTATGAGCTATACTTTATTTTCGGACGAATATTTTATGAACGAAGCGCTCAAACAAGCGCAGCTAGCTTTTGAAGCAGACGAAGTGCCGATTGGCGCAATCATTGTTTGCCAAAATAAAATAATAGCCAAAGCACATAACTTAACCGAAAGACTCACCGATGTTACGGCACATGCGGAAATGCAAGCCTTTACCGCCGCATCTAATTTTTTAGCCGCAAAATATTTACCCGAATGTACCCTATACGTAACGGTAGAGCCCTGTGTGATGTGTGCGGGTGCATCGTACTGGACACACATCGGAAAAATTGTGATTGGTACACTCGACGAAAAACGCGGTTATGCAAGCTTTGGAGAAAAAATATTACATCCCAAAACAATTGTAAAAGTTGGTGTGTTAAAAGAAGAGAGTAAAGCAATCATGCAAGCTTTCTTTCTAAATAAAAGAGCAGAATAACGCCTGGTTTTTATTTATATTTGCATCATTCATTTTACAATTAAAAACAAAGAAAATATGGCTTTTACCTTACCCGCATTATCTTATGCAGTCGATGCTTTAGAACCACATATCGACAAAATGACTATGGAAATTCACCATGGTAAACATCATGCAGCATATGTTACTAATTTAAACAATGCTATAGCAGGAACAGATGCAGAAAAATTAAGTATCGATGAAATTTGTAAATCAATTTCAAAATATCCAATGGCCGTGAGAAACAATGGCGGTGGACATTTCAACCATTCTTTGTTTTGGTCTATCATGAGCCCTAATAAAGGTGGCGTACCAAGTGGAAAATTAGCAGATGCAATCAATGCAGCTTTTGGCAGCTTCGACGAATTCAAAACTAAATTTGCTGCAGCAGGTGCCACTCGTTTTGGATCTGGATGGGCTTGGTTAATAGTAGGCGCTGATCAAAAATTAGCGATCTGTTCTACTCCTAATCAAGACAACCCTTTAATGGATATTGCTGAAGTAAAAGGCACACCAATATTAGGAATGGATGTTTGGGAACATGCTTATTATTTAAAGTACCAAAACAGACGCCCAGATTATATGTCTGCATTTTTCAATGTTATTAATTGGGATGCGGTAACTGAACGTTACGAAAAAGCATAAGTTAAAATATACTTAATAAAAAAAGCCGCTTGAAAATTCAAGCGGCTTTTTTTATTTTAATCTATTCAATTATTTATTTCTCATTGAAATAGGGAATGATGGATTTGCAATCCATGCAATCACACTTGAGATGATACCATAAATATAACCGTATATCGCTAAACTAATATACATCATAATTAAACCTACCATTACATTTACATATGATCCTAATACCAATGCCCAATCTCTCACATCCCAAACAAAATTACCATAATAGATACCCGCGCTGTTGTCCATTCTATAAGCCATTGCGCCGTTGATCATTCCTGTAATTCCATCAAATTTAAAGTGAGCCATAATGCCTGCTAATAAATCCATCGGTAATGTTGCTAAAGGTGCCATTGGTGATAATAAGTTTGCTCCCGATGTTGCTGGATTAAATAAATCCTGATCCATCAAAAATGATAAGGTAAAATTGAATGCCGAAAATAATGCCATGATAGCGACTACTTCTCCAACTAAACGAATGTTTGTTTTCACAAAATCTTTGAAAACAAAACTAACCATTCCGTTGTGCGATGAATTAAATGAGTTTCCTCTTGCCCTAATTAATTGTGCAATCGGAAATGCAGATAAAATTAATAAAGCAATCGTTAATAAACTTCCTGCTTTTTCTATTCCTGTAGCTGTACCTGTTAAATAAGTGAAAGCAGCCATTAATAAATTGTACTCCATCCACACGAAAACAGCGAATGCAATATACTCGTAAATTGAGCTCACATAAGACCTCACTCCATTCTGACCATCAAACGAATCTACTGCATCGTTGATACGGCCTTTGAAAATTTGCTGATTAACCGACTGCGGAAAATCTAGCACTTGTTGAATGATTTTTTTCATATTTGGTTTTTAGGGTTTTTACAATCTACCCATTGTAAAATCCTCATACACAATAAGTTTTCCACAATTGATTTTGTAGTAAATTTAACTGCTAATTTAATAAACTGATTTACAAGTACTTAGAAAATATCGGTTACGCAGATGCCTATTTGTAAGGCTAAGGTTATGAACATATTAGCGTTTTGGAGGAATTTAGAAATGTTGGTTTTTTATCGAATTTTTCGAATAAAAAAGCCGATTGAAAATTCAAGCGGCTTTTTTTATGGGATAGAATATTGAATTATTCCACCGTAACACTCTTTGCTAAATTTCTTGGTTGGTCAACATTACAACCCCTCATAATAGCAATATGATAAGACAATAATTGCAATGGAATGGTTGCTAATAATGGTACCAAGGCTTCTTCTGTATCTGGAATTTCAATTACATAATCGGCCATCTTTTTTACTTCGGTATCGCCTTCGGTAACAATGGCAATGATAATACCTTTACGCGCTTTTACTTCTTGAATATTAGAAATTGTTTTTTCGAGAATAGACCCTTTAGTGGCAATTACTACCACTGGCATATTTTCGTCGATTAATGCAATTGGTCCATGCTTCATCTCTGCTGCAGGATAACCTTCTGCATGGATATAAGAAATCTCTTTTAATTTTAAGGCTCCTTCTAAAGCCACTGGAAAATTAAATCCCCTACCTAAATATAAAAAATTAGGTGCATCTTTAAAATTTGCTGCAATTTTTTGAATTTGCTCGTTTGATGTCAATGCCTTTTCCACTTTTGCAGGAATAGCCTCTAATGCGGTTAACAATTCTACTACTCTGGTGCGCGAAAGTGTTCCTTTAATTTGTGCCAATGACCAAGCCAATAAAGTTAAGATGGTTACTTGCGCAGTAAATGCTTTAGTAGATGCCACGCCAATTTCTGGGCCAGCATGTGTGTAAGCACCGGCATGTGAAGCACGCGGGATAGACGAACCAACCACATTGCAAATACCAAATATAGTTGCCCCTTTAGATTTTGCTAATTCAATGGCAGCAAGCGTATCGGCCGTTTCGCCAGATTGCGAAATGGCAATTATAATATCATTTTCTGTAATAATTGGATTGCGATACCTGAACTCTGAAGCATATTCTACTTCTACTGGTACGCGTGCAAATTCTTCGATAATATATTCTGCGACTAAACCAGCATGCCATGAGGTACCACAAGCAACAATAATAATTCGCTCTGCATTTTTAAATTTAGTTTCGTATTCTTTTAATCCTCCCAAAGAAATCAATCCTTCGGTTGCACGAATTCTACCACGCATACTATCATAAATAGATTTGGGTTGTTCGTAAATTTCTTTCATCATGAAATGATCGTATCCATTTTTTTCAATCATTTCTAATTGCATTTCCAATTCATGAATAACTGGATTTTGAACAACGTTTTCAATATTTTTAATAACCAAAGAATCTTTTTTTACAATAGCCATTTCGCTATCATTTAAATACACTACATTTTTGGTGTATTCAATAATGGGTGTGGCATCAGATGCAATAAAATGCTCTCCTTCGCCAATACCTATAACCATTGGGCTTCCTTTGCGCGCTACAATTAATTCGTCTTGTTGATCTTCAGAAATAATCACAATGGCATAAGCGCCTACCACTTCGTGTAAGGATAAACGCACTGCTTCTTCTAAAGAAACATTTGCTTTATGTTGAATTTCTTCAATTAAGTGAATTAATACTTCGGTATCGGTATCACTATGAAAAACATGCCCTCTTTTAATTAATTCTGTTTTAATGGTTGCATAGTTTTCAATAATTCCATTGTGAATGATCGAAAGTTTTCCATTATTAGATTTATGCGGATGCGCATTGCGATCGTTTGGTTCGCCATGTGTTGCCCACCTGGTATGGCCCATACCAACCGAGCCATTGATGTCTTTGCCTTCGGCAAAGTTTTCTAAATCGCTTACCTTGCCTGCTTTTTTATAAATGTTCATCGAACCATTTAATAAAGTAATGCCGGCACTATCGTAACCCCTATACTCTAATCTTTTTAATCCTTTAATAATAACATCGTATGCATTACGATGTCCAATATATCCTACAATTCCACACATAATTTGAAATATTATTTTTTTGCAAATTAATAATTAAAGTTTTGAATAACTAATAGCTAATCTGATTGGTCTGCTAGGATGTTTTGGACCATTTAAAATACTACGATTTGCCTTAATTTGTTTGCTCGCATCTTCTAGATAAAGTGCCTGAAAATCTAATCTGTTTAAAATAAACTGCTGAACAGTTTTAGTCATTTCGATGGTATATTGCTTTTTGCTAGCATCATAAACACCACTGGATATAAGGTATTCGGCGCTACTTCCTTTTCTTCTAGCCTTTAACGACAAGGTACTAATTGGAGTAAATTTGCTGTCCGAACCAGTTTCAATTGGAATAATTAATTCTGCTTTGTTGATGGCAATTTTATTGGAATCTTTTCTTAATTCTAAATCGGGGAAACGAATGCGCACTCTTGTACCAGCTAAAGATTGCGCATAGGCATTTTGTTGCCCTTGAACGGTATCTGTAAATTGATATTGTACTTTGGTGTTCGAATAATCGTGTTCGTAACGGTTCACGTTTGCTGCAACACTATTGATATTAAAAATAAAACTACTGGTGTCTGTTGAATTTTTATAATACAAAATAATGTAAGAACGATTGGCATTGGTTAAATCAAAAGACATTACACCACCATTGCCACTTAAGTTTTTTGCCGTTAAATAAAATCCTTTATATGCATTTAAAAACGCGGTATTATCAGATAAATCAACTAGTCCAGACTTTGCTAATAATTCTTTACCAAAATCATCCGCTAATTTAATCCTGATTTGTGGATATACTTTCATGACAGTATCTTTTTTACCATCAATAATATTTTGAATAATAAGACTGTCTTTAGTATTTGGTCTATATCGAACAGATCCAATTTCGCTTGATTTTACTTTATATTTTTTATTGGAATAATAGATGCTGTCATTGCTAATGGTTTCGTCTAATTGCGATACGGAAATATTAAATATGGAATTTCTATCACCATAAAATCTTTGGGATGTATCTCCAATATAACCCATCACCATCACAATAGAGTCGAGTGTTGGTGTGGTACCAAAACTCACATTATTTTTAGAAAGCGTGGCATGAAAAGCAATACTGGCTCTGGTTTCGCCAAATACGGGATCGATAAATTCTCCTAACAGGTTTCTTGCGTAATTGGAAGAAATTAAGGTATCGTCTTTCACCGTCCAAAGAACAACGCGAGAGGTGTCGTTTTTACCAACGCCTATGCCTGTTTCGTTTAATTGATCTTCTAATCCAATCGAACCTTCTTTTTTACAGGATTGTAAAATAAAAAGACTTATTAACATAATTAATAAGTCTTTAGATGTCTTCCACTTCATTCTTAAAATTCTTTAAGTAGTTACTAAATCTACACTTACCTCATCATAAAACTGAACAAAATTATCAAAATCAAACGTTTCGTGGTCTGTTTTCTCAATAATTAATTTGTCAGTTTGTTTGTTAAGAAACTTTAAAACGCTTGCTTCAATGTTTTCGTCTGCTTTAATGACAGCATCTGAATAATTAATTGCGCTTATATGTAGAGATGAACAGCTTGCATCCTTTAATAATGCTGCATCTGTAGCATTCATATCGGGAGTTAAAGCCTTAGTTTTTAAATTTTTATCGAGATTTTCTGTAAAACAATTTTCGTAAACCGAATAAACAACCTTGGTATTTTTAAACATTGGATCCTCACGGTAAGCCGTTTTTAAGTACATCGGTACTAAACTGCTCATCCAACCCATGCAATGAACCACATCTGGCATCCATCCTAATTTCTTTACTGTTTCAATGGCACCTTTACAGAAGAAAATCATGCGCTCGTCGTTATCGTCGAAGAACTTTTCTTTTGCATCTCTAAATACTTGTTTGCGTTGGAAATATTCCTCATTATCTAAAAAATAAACCTGCATTCTTGCAGTTGGAAGCGATGCCACCTTGATAATTAATGGATTATCATTTTCGTTGATGACGATATTCATACCAGATAAACGTATTACTTCATGTAATCTGTTTCTTCTTTCGTTGATATTTCCAAAACGCGGCATTAAGATTCGAATTTCGAAACCTTTTTCTTGCATTGCCTGTGGTAATTGTCGTGTTATCTTCGCTATTTTGGTTAGCTCCAGAAATGGTGACATTTCGTGTGCGATAAAGAGAATCTTTGTTTTTGCCATATTGAACTACCTTCTAGTCAACAATTTATCGTGGAATAACGATGTAAATTGGGATTGCAAATATACTAATAATATTGGATAATTTTTTGAAAAACAAACATGATGCTTGATATTATCAAAAAAATGACAATTTTGCCTAATCAAAGCGCGCTTAGGTGAAAATTTGTAAAACAAAAAAGGAATTAATAGCAATACTTGACTTAGCCAAGACAAATAAGCAATCTATTGGCTTGGTGCCAACAATGGGCGCGATTCATATTGGTCATACTTCTTTAATTAATAAGGCAAAAAGCGAAAACGACTTAGTTGTGTGTAGCATTTTTGTCAATCCTACTCAATTCAACGATCCTAGCGATTTAATTAAATATCCTCGTCCTATTGCAAACGATATGCAATTGCTCGAATCGGTAAATTGTGATGTATTATTTCTGCCTGAAATAAGCGAAATGTATAGTTCTGACGAAATTTGGGAACATTCCTTTGGCGAAATTGAATTATGCTGGGAGGGCGCAAGCAGGCCCGGACATTTTAAAGGTGTGGGGCAAATAGTATATAAACTTTTATCGCTGATTCAACCCCATAAAGCCTATTTTGGACAAAAAGACTTCCAACAAACCATTGTGGTAAAGCAATTAGTAAAAGACTTTCAGTTATTAACCGAAATAGTGGTATGCCCTATTCTTAGAGCGGACGATGGTTTGGCATTAAGCTCTAGAAATATTCACTTAAATGAGCTAGAAAGAGTTGATGCGGCTAAAATTTATAAAGTTTTATCAGACTGTAAAAGCCAATTTTTACAACAAGAAGCGATTTCAACTATTCAATTAACAGCCGAAAATGCCCTTAAATCTATTCCTAAGGTTCAACTAGAATATTTTGCCATTGTTGCACAAGATGACCTTAAAACATGGGATAGTACCAAGCAAATGGCGCCAATTGCCATTGTTGCTCTTCGCTTTCCAAGCGTAAGGTTAATAGACAATATGGTGCTTGAATAGGAATCTAAATTATTTTACCTTTGCCCCACTATGCATATAGAAATATTAAAATCTAAAATTCATCGCGTAAAGGTTACGCAGGCCGAACTTCATTATGTTGGTAGCATTACTATCGACGAAAATTTAATGGATGCAGCCAATATTATTGCTCACGAAAAAGTGCAAGTGGTTAATATCAATAATGGCGAACGCTTTGAAACTTATGTGATTAAAGGCGAACGTGCATCGGGAACCATTTGTTTAAATGGACCAGCTGCTAGAAAAGTACAAGTGGGAGATATTGTTATTATTATATCTTATGCAAGCATGGAATTTGAAGCAGCCAAAAAACACCAGCCTATTTCCATTTTCACAGACGAACAAAATCGCTTAGTATAAATCGTTGAAAAACACCCTCAAATACATCCTATTTTTAGGATTAGGCGCTGCCCTTTTATGGTTTAGTTTTCGTAATCAAAACTTATTGCTGTTAGGCGAAAGTTTGAAATCGGCAAACTATTATTGGGTTGCTTTATCGGTATTGGTTTCTATTTTTGCACATTGGTTAAGGGCTTTGCGTTGGAAAATGTTATTTGAGCCCATTGGCTACCATCCCAAAACAACACATACGTTTTATGCAGTAATGATAGGCTATCTGGCCAATTTGGCATTTCCTAGAATGGGAGAAGTTTCTAGATGTGCCGTACTCAACAAAACAGATAACATGCCCATTTCTACGCTCATTGGAACGGTTGTAGTTGAGCGAATTATCGATGTAATTTTTCTATTAGGATTAGGCTTATTGGCAATATTAATATTGTACAAAGAAATAAATGTGTTTGTATTTGAAAATTTTATAGCCCCTATTTTTAGTAAACTGAATAACGCTGTTGATTTAATTATACCTGCCATTGGGATTAGTTTAGTGCTTGGTGTTTTATTTTTCTTATTAAGAAAAAAAATAAATACATGGCATTTCACTCAAAAAATAAAAACTTTTACATTATCATTAAAAAAAGGATTGCTATCGGTTTTGCAATTAAAAAATAGACTACGATTCTTTGCCCTATCGGTTGGTATTTGGGCTTGTTATTTAATAGCAACTTATTTATGCTTTTTTGCTATACCTGCAACAAGTCCATTAAGTTTAGCCGTTGGCTTATTTGTAATGGTGGCAGGCGGAATTGGCATGTCTGCTCCTGTACAGGGCGGAATTGGGGCATTTGAAGCGGCCGTTAGTATTTCTTTATTGGTCTTTGGTATTCAAGAAAACGATGGCTTAAGCTATGCTGCAATTAGCCATGGCTCACAAATTTTATCTATCCTGGTTGTGGGATCAATTAGTTTATTCTTTGTATTTTTGATTAAAAGAAAACAAGCTTAAGCAATGGAAAAACTGATGAAAGTAAAATCCAAGATCATGAGGAAAGAAGAAGTTTCTGGACTCATGGATGTTTGGAAATACATGGGCTTGAAAATTGTTTTTACCAATGGGTGTTTTGATATTATTCATTTTGGACATATCGATTACCTAGCCAGAGCAGCCTCTTTAGGTGGTAAATTAATTATAGGATTAAATACAGATGCTTCTGTTAGTAGATTAAAAGGAGCTAATAGGCCTATTCAAGATGAACAATCAAGGGCATTAATATTAGCTTCTTTACAATTTGTAGATGCCGTAATTCTTTTTGATGAAGAAACCCCTCAAGAGCTCATTAGCTTTTTAATTCCCGATATATTAGTCAAAGGAAGCGACTACCGCATCGATCAAATAGTAGGTGCAGATGTAGTATTAAACAACGGTGGAAAAGTAGAAACCATCGACTTCGTAGCCGGTTATTCTACTTCAAATATTATTGAAAAAATTAAACAATCCAATTAAATATCAACCTATAACAAAAATATAATATGTATTTCGAACTTACAGAAGAACATTTAATGATTCAAAAAGCAGCAAGAGATTTTGCGCAAAATGAATTAAAACCAGGAGTGATTGAAAGAGATGAAAAACAAATTTTTCCGGCAGAACAAATAAAAAAATTAGGTGAATTGGGCTTCTTAGGAATGATGGTTGATCCTAAATACGGAGGATCTGGACTAGATGCCATTTCTTATGTTATTGCTATGGAAGAACTTTCTAAGGTAGATGCCTCTGCTTCAGTAGTTGTATCGGTAAATAATTCATTGGTATGTTACGGTATCGAAGCCTATGGTAATGAAGAACAAAAATTAAAATACTTAGTGCCCTTAGCAACAGGCGAAAAAATTGGCGCGTTTTGTTTATCAGAACCAGAAGCAGGTTCGGATGCAACTAGTCAACAAACTACTGCCATAGATATGGGCGATCATTATTTATTGAATGGTACCAAAAATTGGATCACCAACGGAAACTCTGCTAGCACCTATATCGTAATTGCTCAAACAGATGTAAGTAAAGGTCATCGCGGAATCAATGCATTAATTGTAGAAAAAGGAATGCCTGGATTTGAGGTAGGCGTTAAAGAAAACAAATTAGGCATTAGGGGTTCGGATACGCATTCACTTTTGTTCACAGATGTGAAAGTGCCAAAAGAGAATAGAATAGGAGAAGATGGTTTTGGTTTTAAATTCGCTATGAAAACATTGGCGGGTGGTAGAATTGGAATCGCTGCACAAGCATTGGGCATTGCATCTGGCGCTTATGAACTGGCGCTTGCTTATTCAAAAGAAAGAAAAGCATTTGGCACTACCATCTCCAATCACCAAGCCATTCAATTTAAATTAGCAGACATGGCTACTGAAATTGAAGCAGCTAGGTTATTGTGTTTAAAAGCTGCTTGGTTAAAAGATAATCACCAAGATTATGCGCTAGCAAGTTCGATGGCAAAATTATTTGCTTCAGAAACAGCGATGAAAACAACAGTAGAAGCTGTACAAATTCATGGTGGTTATGGATTCGTAAAAGAATTCCACGTAGAAAGATTAATGCGTGATGCAAAAATTACTCAAATATATGAAGGTACTTCAGAGATACAAAGAATTGTAATTTCGCGAGAAGTATTGAAATAAAATTACCTAACATTCAATAAAAAAGCCCGATGAAATTCATCGGGCTTTTTTATTGAATAATATTTTGTTATTGCGCTAGTGCTCCAGATTGAGCAGCAATGCCTTCTCTGGCTTGTTGGTGCGTAATTCGAATGCCATCTTTATAAGGTACAATAAAAGCATCTTTAATGCCCATTTGTTGAATGTCTTTTCGATAAGCCACTGCATCTTCTAAAGTAAAAAACAAACCAATCATATATTTTTCTAAGCCTTTCAAATATTCTACTTGAATACTTTGATCGTCTTTGTTAATTTTATTTTTTAAATCGAAATTTTTAAAGGCCCCTAATTGAATTCGATAATAAAATCCTTTTGCTTGAACTGCGCTTAAGACACCATAAACCCTTGTTGTTTTATTTCCACAGTTTTTTTGTAATTCTGTATATTTATTTTGCATGCCATACAAATAAGCTTGCATGGTATCTGCTTTCTTTTGTGAAATTGTAATTTCGATTTCTTTTTCTTCTAACTGCTCTTCGAGGCTGATTTTCATTTTACGAATATCAACTGCTTTCATTTTCTTAAATGCTTTTAACTCTTGCTTGATGGCTTTATTTTCTGCTTTGGTTTGCGCCAATAAATACATAGGCGACACCAAAATGACGAAACAGCAAAGAAATCTATAAATATATTTTTGAAGCATTTTAAATGATATGTTTATATTGCAATTTAGTAATTTCTTTGGATTATAAAACATCAACAATCCATTACAAAGAGAATAAAATATGAAAAAAATAAAAATCAGCCTTGCCCTAGTCCTCGTTATGCTTTTAACCACTGTAGTATTTGGACAAAAAATAAATATTTCTTCCGGAAAATGGAAAGGCAGCTTAATTAGAAATGAAGAAATAAGCATTCCTTTTGTTTTTGATATTGAAACAAAACAATTGGGTATTATCATGAACATCATTAATGCAGAAGACACAATAAGCGTAAACAATTTTAGATTAATTGGAGATAGCGTATTAATTACCTTGCCTTTTTTTGATGCAGAATTTATGGTTAAAGTAAGTGCTACAAAAATGAAAGGCCGTTGGACTAGACATTTACCCAAAGGCAATACAAGCATACCCTTTGAGGCAAGTATCAATCAAACAAGATTTGATGAAATACACAAAATAGCTCCAAGCCTTAATAATACCTGGGATGTGAAGTTTTTCGATACTGCTTTTAAAGATAGTAGTGATGCCATTGGAAAATTCCAATCAACACCAACAAAAATTACAGGTACTTTTTTAACCAGTACAGGTGATTATCGGTTTTTAGAAGGCGTATTTGATGGAGAAAAAATAAGGCTGTCTACTTTTGATGGTTCACATGCCTATTTAGTAATTGCCGATTTCAATCCGCAAAACAATATGATTAGTAACGGTATTTTTTATTCGGGCTTAAACAATAAAGAATTTTGGAATGCTAGTTTTAATCCAAAAGCAGCTTTGCCCGATGCCGAAAAATTAACTTTTTTGAAACAAGGATTCGAAAGTATTCAGTTCGAATTTCCAGACCTAAACAACAAGCCCATTACACTCGAAGATCCGCGGTTTAAAGGGAAAGTAGTGCTTTTGCAAATCATGGGCTCTTGGTGTCCTAATTGTTTAGATGAAAGCAAGTTGATGACAAGTATTTATCAACAATACCAAAGTAGCGGTTTAGAAATAATTGGATTGTGTTTTGAAAAAAGTGAAGACATCAATATTGTTAAAAAAAATATTGCGAATTTTAAAAACCAATTAAATATTACCTACCCCTTAGTTATAGCAGGAAATACACAGAAAGGAAGTGTAAATAAAGCATTGCCAATGCTAGCTAATTTTGTTGCATTCCCTACGCTAATTATAATTGATAAAAATGGAAAAGTAAGGAATATACATACAGGTTATTCGGGCCCTGCTACAGGCATTTACTTTGCCGAATTCAAAGATCATTTTATTGCCATTTTAGAAAAATATTTAAATGAAAAATAAGCTACAAAAAACGACCATTTACTTTTTGATTTTAACAGCTTTGTTAAGTTGTAAAACAATAGATAAGCAAGCCAATACAAGCAATGCAATAAAAGAGCAATTGAATTATATGCCTTCTTATACAAGGCTTTCGGACATAACACACATGCAATTAAATATTGCACTTAATTGGGATAGTTGTTTTGTATTAGGAAATGCAACACTAACAATTAAACCTTATTTTTATGCAAGTGAAGAGTTAATATTAGATGCTAAAGGATTTAAAATTAATTTTATAAAAGTAAATGGCACCATAGCGCCATACACTTATGATGGTAAAAAAATAATCATTCATTTACCCAGAGTATTTAAAAAAGAGGAGAGTTACAGTGTTAATATAGATTATATAGCACAACCCAATAAATTAAAAGTAAATGGCTCCTCAAGTATTAGTTCAGATAAAGGATTTTATTTTATCAACCCACAGGGAAAAATAAAAAATAAACCCCGAGAGTTTTGGACGCAAGGAGAAACAGAAGCAAACTCTGGCTGGTTTCCAACCATAGAATCTACTTCAGAAAAATACACACAAGAAATTGCCATTACCTTAGAAAATAATTTTGTCAGTCTCTCTAATGGTTATCTGGCTTATAGCACGCAGCATAGTAATGGCGCGCGAACCGATGTTTGGAAACAAGATTTGCCACATTCGGCCTATTTAACAATGGTGGCTGGTGGTAATTTTGCAGTGATCAAAGACCATTGGAAAAACATGGAAGTGAATTATTATGTAGAACCCAAATATGAATCAACGGCAAAATTAATTTTTGGTAACACACCAGAAATGATCAATTTATTTTCTGAAAAATTAGGCGTTGATTATCCTTGGGATAAGTATTCACAAATTGTTGTCAGAGATTTTGTTGCAGGTGCAATGGAAAATACCGGAGCAGTAACTTTTGCAGAAGACATGAACATGGATGCGCGTGCGGTAATCGATAACCCAGATGAAGAAACCATTTCGCATGAATTATTTCACCATTGGTTTGGAGATTTAGTAACCGCAGAATCATGGCCTAACTTGCCCTTGAACGAGTCGTTTGCTACATACGGTGAATTTATATGGGCAGATTATAAATATGGGCGCGAAGAGGCAGATAGAGCGGCGAACGAAGATTTAATAAAATACCTTCGTACCTCCAAAACAAAAAAAGTAAATATGATTCGATTTGATTTAACAGATCGAGAAGATATGTTTGATAATTATTCTTACCAAAAAGGCGGAAGAATCATACACATGTTACGCAAAATTGTAGGAGATGAAGCCTTCTTTGCTTCCCTTAAATTATACTTAGAAAAAAATAAATTTAAAGCAGCCGAAATACATCATTTAAGAATGGCTTTCGAAGAAGTAACGGGCAAAGATTTAAATTGGTTTTTTAATCAATGGTATTTAGCACCTGGACACCCCGATCTTAACATCAATTATAGTTACGATAGTATTAATAAAAATGCCCTCATTAGCATTAGTCAAGAACAAGATTTGAGCAAATTTCCGTTATACCAATTGCCTATTAGTATTGACATTTATGCAAATGGTAAAATTGACAGAAAAAATATTACCATTAGTAAAAGCAAAGAAGTTTTTACATTTAATAGCAATGCCGCACCAAACTTAATTAATGTAGATGCCGAAAAAATGTTGGTTTGTACCAAAAAAGATAACCACAGCGTGTCTGAATGGATTTATCTATATAACCATGGTGCTTTATTTTTAGATAGACTAGAAGCTATTGAAGCATTAAAAAAATATACCAGCGATACAACAGCAATGGCCGTTGTTATAAAAGGGTTAAATGACATTAATTTTGAGATTAGAAAAACTAGTATCAATATTTTAGCAGAAAACAAACAACTAATCACCTCGACGGCCATCATTGAAAAAATACAGCTATTGGCTAAAATGGATCCCAAATCGAGCGTAAGAGCCGCAGCAATTAGCGCCTTGGCAGCAAACAACCCAAATGAATTAAGTAAAGCAATCATATTAAATGCCATTAATGACAGCTCTTATGTTGTTGTTCAAAAAGCTTTAACCGCTTTATATCTATTCGATAAATTAAGCGCTGTAGCAAAAGCGAATAGCCTAGAAAATATCGAAAGTGATTATGTGCAAATGGCCATTGCAAATATTTATGCGGAACAAGGTGATAAAATATTTATGTCTTATTTTATCAATCAATTTTCCTTAAACGCATCTAATAAACAATATTATATTGGAAAATATTTTAAAACTTATTTAGCAAAAATTGACGACGAAACAATTGAAAAAGGATTAATGATGATAAAGACCATAGCCCTAAATGCTTATCAAGAAAAAATAGAATTTAATGCAAAAAGCACCTTAGCAGATATGCTTGCAAATGCAGATACAGAAATTTTAAAAGAAAAAATTAAATTAATAATGAAAGAAATTGATTCAGAAAAATAAATTATTTTTTCTTTTTCTCTTTCAAATTCAGCATTTCCACTAATACCGAAAATGCCATTGCAAAATACACATAACCCTTTGGTATGTGTTGGTCTAGCCCTTCTGCTAATAATGAAACACCTATCAAAACTAAAAATGACAAGGCTAACATTTTTACAGTTGGGTGATCATTCACAAATTTGCTGATAGACTCGGCAGCCAACAACATGATGCCAACTGAAATGATTACAGCAGCAATCATTACTTCAATATGATTTGCCATTCCTACGGCAGTGATTACAGAATCTAAAGAAAAAATAATGTCTAATAATAGTATTTGAAAAATAACGGCTGCAAATGAAATATTGCCTTTAGGCGTATGTGTCGCTTCTTCATGGCCTTCTATTTTTTCATGAATTTCTGTTGTCGCTTTATAAATTAAAAACAAACCTCCAATTAATAAAATTAAATCTCTACCCGAAATATCGTTTGATAAGATATTAAATAATGGATCTTTTAAGCTCATCACCCAAGACAAAGAAAGTAATAATAAGATGCGAGTAACTAGCGCTAAGGCCAATCCCATTTTTCTTGCACGCTTTTGTTTTTCTTTAGGAAGCTTATCCGAAATGATAGAAATAAATACAATATTGTCTATTCCTAAAACAATTTCTAATATGGTAAGTGTAAGCAATGCGACCCAAGTTTCTGGGCTTGACAATAATTCCATCATATAAAAAATAAATATCCTTAATTCAGGCGCTAATTTAATAGTAATTGCGAGATAAAGCAATGTCAATTTAAGTCATGCTTAGCGAATAAATTGCAGGTATTTACATTTATGCAGGTCTTCCTATCCTAAAATCCCTTAAAAATTTATAATTTTACACTTTATTAATGTTAGAGAAAATATGTTGAGATCACACACTTGCGGCGAATTATCGAGTAAAAATTTAAATGAAACAGTCACACTTTGTGGATGGGTTCAAAAATCTCGAGATTTAGGGGGAATGACTTTTATCGACCTAAGAGATCGTTACGGCATTACGCAACTAGTTTTCAATATGGAAGAAAGTGCGGAACTCTGCGAAGCTGCAAGAAAACTAGGTAGAGAATTTGTGATCAAAGCAACTGGAAAAGTAATAGAGCGTAGTAATAAAAATAATAAAATACCAACCGGAGATATTGAAATAAGTATTTCGGATTTAGAAATTTTAAATAGTTCGAAAGTTACCCCATTTATTATTGAAGATGATACAGATGGCGGTGATGAATTACGTGCAAAATACCGTTACCTTGATTTAAGAAGAAATGTAGTTAGAAAAAACTTGGAGCTTCGCCACAAAATGGGTCAAGAAACAAGAAAGTATATGGATGCACAAAACTTTATTGAAGTGGAAACGCCCGTATTAATTAAGTCTACACCCGAAGGGGCTCGAGATTTTGTGGTACCAAGCAGAATGAATCAATCGGAATTCTATGCTTTGCCGCAATCACCACAAACCTTTAAGCAGTTGCTGATGATTTCTGGTTTTGATAGGTATTTTCAAATTGTAAAGTGTTTTAGAGATGAGGATCTAAGAGCAGATCGTCAACCAGAATTTACACAGATAGATTGTGAAATGTCTTTCGTTACACAAGAAGATATTTTAAATATGTTTGAAGGTTTAGCTAAACATTTATTTCAATCTGTAAAAGGAGTTGAAATTATAGATTTTCCAAGAATGACTTATGCAGACGCCATGAAATTTTATGGTTCGGATAAACCAGATACCCGCTTTGACATGAAATTTGTTGAATTAAATTCCATTGTAAAAGGAAAAGAATTTAAGGTATTTGATGATGCGGAAATAGTGATAGGTATCAATGCCAACAATTGCGCATCCTACACCAGGAAACAAATTGATGAGTTAACAGATTTTATCAAACGTCCACAAATTGGCGCAACCGGTTTAATCTATTTACGATACAATGAAGATGGAAGTTTAAAATCTTCTGTCGATAAATTTTACAGCGAAGAAGAATTAAAAAATTGGGCTATAGCATTCGATGCGAAGCCAGGTGATTTAATTTTAGTGCTTGCTGGCAATACAGATAAAACCAGAAAAGCCTTAAGTGAATTAAGATTAGAAATGGGTAACAGAATGGGCCTAAGAAATAAAAATGTATTTGCCCCATTATGGGTTTTAGATTTCCCATTATTAGAATGGGATGAAAATGCTAATAGATACCATGCCATGCACCATCCCTTTACATCTCCTAAACCCGAAGACATAGCTTTGCTAAAAACCAATCCGGGTTTGGTGCGTGCAAATGCATACGACATGGTAATTAATGGAACCGAAATTGGTGGCGGATCTATTAGAATCCACAATAAAGCCTTACAAGCAGAAATGTTTGAGCTACTTGGTTTTAGTAAAGAAGAGGCTCAAAAACAATTTGGATTTCTAATGGATGCTTTTGAATATGGTGCTCCTCCACATGGTGGTATTGCATTTGGATTTGACAGATGGTGTTCCTTATTTGCAGAATTAGATTCTATCAGAGATGTTATTGCATTCCCTAAAAATAATGCTGGAAGAGATGTAATGATTGACTCCCCTTCAAGCATTAGTCAAGAACAGTTGAAAGAACTCGGAATAAATGTTAATGCAAAATAAATTAATGCGTAATAGCTTTACGATTAACTTTTTGCCAATAAAAAAATAATACTACTGCAAT
>CANNIS010000012.1 GCA_947505035.1 Sphingobacteriales bacterium | reverse complement strand
TCCACTTGGCATACTTGCCGATAAAATTGGATTGAAAATAATATTTCTATTTGGCTTATTTATTTTTGCCTTCACTTATTTTGGCATGGCATTTTTTACAGGAAACAAACTACTTATTTTCTTATTTTTTGTTTACGGCCTTTATGCTGCAGCTACCGAAGGAATAGGAAAAGCATGGATTAGCAATTTAATTACTCGCTCACAAATGGCTACTGCAATAGGCACCTTTACCAGCTTGCAAAGTATCGCTACCCTCATTTCGAGTACCGCTGCTGGGCTTATTTGGTATAGCTTTGGCGCAGACGCACTATTTATTTATACAGGCATTGGAACTTGTTTGGTAATCTGCTATTTTGCTTGGTGGGTACCTACAGTCTAAACATATTACCTCACACCATGCATCAGTTTTTTCAACTTAGGAGTTAAAGCGAATAAAATAATCGCAGCTAAACCAGTTAAAATTACAAACACCATAAAAAATTCAAATAAATTATGGATCTCATATCCTCCAAAAACAGGGTTGTGATCTGAAATTTGATTTTGGGATAATAAAGTTAATTGCTCTGTAGTGGGTACTACTTTTTTATCTAAAACACCTTGTAAGTCGATGCCTAATTCCTGTGCCTTAATGAATTTATCGCCGGTTGCAGGCATAATAGATCCAAGTGTTCCAGCCAATGCATAACCAGATGCATTCGATAAAAAGAACACCCCATATAATAATGACGAAAATCTTTTAGGAGATAATTTACCTACTAAAGACAAACCAATTGGCGATAAACATAATTCGGCAGCTGTTTGAATTAAGTATAATAGAATTAACCATTTGATTGCCAATAAGCCCGAGTTGCCTAAATCCTTTACATTGTATGCAATGATAAAATAACTCAATGCAATTAAAGCTAAACCAAAAGATTGTTTCATTGGCGAAATTGGTTCTCTGTCTTTACTTCTTAAATAATCCCATAACATACTAAATGGAACCGCAAAGGCAACTACAAATAAACCATTAAAGATTTGCACCATAGAAGGTGGCATGTTCCATCCAAAGAAATTACGGTCGGTTTGATAATCGGCTATAAAAGTTAAAGAAGAACCCGCTTGCTCAAAGGCAGCCCAAAAGAAGATCACAAAGAATGCAACTATATAAATTACAAAAATACGGTCACGTTCTATTTTGGTTAAAGAAGAATCCGAAATAATTAATCCAGCTAAGGTGATACCACTCGAATAAATTAAAGAATAAATTAAATTTTGTCCCAATTGAAAATGAATGGTTGCACCTAAAACAAAAAATGCGATTACCGCAGTGATTAACGCTTTATTAGAAAATACTGCTTTCTGAGACTCCCCTTCTTCGAAATCTGAACTATCATTTTTTGAAGGTAAGCCCCCGAGAGGTTTACCATCTGGCGTAACAACATATTTATTTTTTAAGAAATAAAATACGGCTGTACCAATTAACATGGCCATAGATGCCGCTAAGAATCCGAATTTGAAAGCATGGATATCTCTAATGCCAGCTGCATCTTTTACATCACCAATTAATGGACAAATTAATTGACCTAAGAATGCACCTAAGTTAATACCCATATAAAAGATAGTGAATGCCGTATCTAATTTATTTTTTTCTTGTTTAGGATATAAACTACCTACCATACTCGAAATGTTTGGTTTGAAAAAACCATTTCCAAAAATGATAATTCCTAAAGCAGACCACATTAAAGTATTCGCAAGTGGTAAATTAGTACCAAAAACACTGGCACTTGCAAAAAGTAAAAACTGTCCAACAGCCATCATTAAACCACCAAGTAATATGCAGTTTCTGTTTCCAAAAAAACGATCAGCAATAAAACCACCAAGCATTGGGGTTAAATAACATAATCCTAAAAATCCTCCGTAAATTAAAGAAGCATCTTCTTCTTTCATCATTAAAGAATTTACTAAGAACAAAGTTAAAATGGCGCGCATTCCATAAAAATTGAAACGCTCCCACATTTCTGTTCCAAATAAAACCCAAAGTCCTTTAGGGTGGGCCGATTTTGTTGCGGTGTTACTCATATTTTTTCTTTTAAATTAAAAATGGTTAAGTACTCATTTGTACTTTTTACAATCTGCAAGATACTTTTTGAAATCCTTTTTACAAACTTTAATTAAGCACATAGTAAATGAACTGATTTACAAGTATTTATATCATAATATTGTGAATTACACCCGCTCTTGTGACTGAGGAATTTATGCATCGGCTTGTTATTAATAAGAGAAATTTTTGAATCTAAATGCTATATTTATTTTTATAATTTGAACATACAAAAAAATACATGGAAGAAAATAAACTATTTAAACCATTTGTGCCCGACGAAAGTAAGATGGCAGAGTTTACCTTAAAGTCTATTTTACTCGGTAGTATTTTTGGAATTATTTTTGGCGCAGCTACTGTATATTTAGCACTAAAAGCAGGGCTAACCGTTTCTGCTTCTATTCCAATTGCAGTTATTGCCATAACCCTAGGAAAGAAATTTTTTAATACCACCATTCTAGAAAATAATATCATTCAAACAACAGGATCTGCTGGCGAATCGATTGCTGCTGGCGTAGTATTTACGCTTCCTGGTTTTTTATTTTTAAGTGCCAATGAAAATGGTAGCAGTAGTGGCGAAATGTATTTTGGATATATCAGCATTTTAACATTGGCCATCTTTGGCGGAATTTTAGGCACCTTAATGATGATTCCACTTAGAAGATCTTTAATTGTAAAAGAACATGAAAGCCTGCCATACCCCGAAGGTACTGCCTGTGCAGCAGTTTTAAAGGCCGGTGAAAAAGGCGGTGATTTTGCTAAGACTGCTTTTCAAGGATTAGGTTTTGCCATTGTATACGCTTTTTTACAAAAAGTATTTCATGTGATTGCCGAAGCACCAGAATTTGTGACCAAACAAACCAATAAATTTTTTCCATCTGCAAATATAGCGGGCGAAATTACCCCCGAATATTTAGGCGTAGGTTATATTATTGGATTTAAAATAGCAGGTGTGTTAGTGGCCGGTGGCGTAATTGCTTGGCTGGGTTTAATTCCATTATTAGCAACGGTAGTGCCCATGGACACCACGGCTGCGCAATTAGTAAAACTAGGTTATTTAAAAGATTTAGCGACTGCAGGTGGCCCTGGCAATTGGAATCCTATTACGCATACTTTTTCGGATACGGCGGGCGCAATTTACAGAGCATATATTCGCCAGATAGGTGCAGGCGCAGTAGCTGCTGGTGGTTTCATCACACTATTTAAAACCATACCCACCATTATTGCTTCGTTTAAAGATAGCATGGCCAGTAGCAAAACCAATGAAAGCCATCAAAAAACTAAAAGAACGGAACAAGATTTAAACATTAAAATAGTTTTATTTGGCAGCATCGGACTTATTATTTTAATGACCATTTTACCACAAATTCCAGGTACTTCGATATTCAATAAATTATTAATTGGCGTATTAGTCGTTTTATTTGGTGCATTTTTTGTAACCGTTTCTTCTAGAATTGTTGGATTAATTGGCTCCTCGAATAATCCTATTTCGGGTATGACCATTGCCACTTTAATGGGCACTTGTTTAGTTTTTATTGCCATTGGCTGGACTGGTAAAGTCTACGAACCAATGGCATTAGTAGTTGGCGGCATGATCTGTATTGCAGCTGCAAACGCAGGAGCCACTTCTCAAGATTTAAAAACAGGTTACCTCATTGGCGCAACTCCTAAATACCAACAAATGGCATTGTTTGTAGGCGCAATTGTTTCTTCTATTTTTATAGGCTTAACCGTTAAAATTCTAGACACTCCTACCACAGAAATGTTGAATCAAGGCATACACCATGCCATTGGTTCCGATGCTTATCCCGCTCCACAAGGCACACTCATGGCTACACTAATCAAAGGAATTTTATCTTTTAATTTAGATTGGCAATTTGTTTTAGTAGGTGTTTTTCTCTCTATCACTATGGAATTGTGTGGGGTAAACTCTTTATCGTTTGCCGTTGGCGCTTACTTGCCATTGTCTACTACCCTACCCATTTTTGCCGGTGGCTGTATTAAAAAAGGGGTCAGCTTTATGCAAACTCGCAAAGGAGAAGCACCCGAAGACGAAGAACTAGGTAAAGGAAGTTTATTTGCCACCGGACTGGTTGCTGGCGGTGCATTAGCAGGAGTACTCATTGCCATGTTAACCGTAAATTATAGTAGTATTATCAGTAATGAATTTTTAAAAAATGCATTAAATGCCATGAGTAATTTTACCAATAATTTAAATTTACAAACTACTATTTTACAATATATTAACCAAGAAAACTATTATTTAATTGGAACCATCGCCTTTATATTAATGGGTGCAACGCTATTTAGAGTAGCCTTAAAAAAATAAATTATATAGCAGCACTCATGAAATAAAAAAAGCCGGCACATGCCGGCTTTTTTTATTCATCTACTTCTTTCGATTCTATTAATGTTTTTAAGCTTTGGTAATTTGCTTGTTCGGCAGATTCAAAGGTAGGTTTCATAAAAGTCAATAAAGATTTTAAGAAAATATTATTAGCCGTTACCTCATTATGAATTTGTATGATGCAAGCATTTGTTGCCGATTCGGTAAATCGAATATGGCTTCGAATATGCATCGAACGGTTATCGATGCTATAAACTATTAAAGATTCATTTATCATACTATCCATAGATTGTATCATCGTTGTTTCCTGTTCAGCCGACTGGTAAAAGATGGTGTTTTTACTTCCAACCGAATTTGCTGTGCCAGTTAGCAAAGTAGTACGCAAATATCCAGGCATCCATTTGCTTTTCAGTGAATCTGTGTGGTAAACAGTCCAACATTTTGCAATGGGTCTGTTTATCTGTAAGCTGATATCGTATGTAATTACAGGTTTAAACAAACCAAACAACAAAAATCCGAGTAAACAGCTCAGTATAAAGCCTAGGACGTACAGTATTATTCGCATTCCCAAAAATAAACAAAAAAGGAGTACCTTTGCGGCATATGACAAAAAACACACCCGTTACATTTGAATCACTTCAATTGATTCAACCAATTCAAAAAGCATTAAGTTCAGAAGGATATACACACCCCACCCCTATTCAAGCGCAAGCCATTCCATTAATTTTAGATAAAAGAGACTTATTTGGAATTGCACAAACAGGAACAGGAAAAACAGCTGCATTTACGATTCCAATTTTACAAATGCTTGCTTCACATACCCACGCTGAAAAAGGAAAAAAACCAATTAAATGTTTAATCCTTACCCCAACCAGAGAATTAGCTTCTCAAATTGGAGAAAGCATAGCCAACTATGGTAAACATTTAAAATCAAATCATACCGTAATTTTTGGAGGCGTTAACCAATTTTCACAAGTCAATGCTGTTAGAGCAGGCGTAGAAATATTAATTGCGACTCCAGGTCGATTATTAGATTTAATCAATCAAAGAATTGTGATCTTAAAAGACGTACAATACTTGGTTTTAGACGAAGCTGACAGAATGCTCGATATGGGATTCATAAATGATGTGAAAAAAATCATTGCCACTTTACCCCAAAAAAGACAGACCTTATTATTCTCTGCAACAATGCCCGCAGATATCTTAAAACTTGCTTCTACGATACTCTACAAACCAGCAACGGTAGAGGTTACACCAACTTCTTCCACTGTCGACAAAATTCAACAATCACTTTATTATGTTGAAAAAAATGATAAGAAAAAATTATTGAATCATATTTTAAAAGACAAAGAAATTCAATCGGCATTGGTTTTTTCTAGAACAAAACATGGCGCAGATAAAATTGTAAAAGAATTAATTAAAGCAAATATTACTGCACAAGCCATTCATGGTGATAAATCTCAAAATGCAAGAGAAGCTGCGTTAAGAAATTTCAAGTCTGGTCAAACTAGGGTGCTTGTAGCGACTGATATTGCTGCAAGAGGCATCGATATTGATAAACTCTCGCATGTAATCAATTACGATATTCCAAATATTCCAGAAACTTATGTACATCGCATTGGCCGTACAGGTCGCGCTGGCGAAAGTGGAAAGGCCTATTCTTTTTGCGAAACGGAAGAAATTCCAAATTTAATGGATATTTTAAAACTCATTAAAATTGAAATTCCAGTAGTAACCGATCACCCCTATGCCATGACAGTAGTGGCTTATACTAAACCTAAAGCAGATAGCAAAAAAGCTAAACCTGCAGGTGGAAATAAATTTGGAGGTATCAGAAATGGTGGCAATAAATCTGCCGGAAAATCTTCGGGTGCTGGTAAAAAAAGTGATGATGGTAATATGAGCGGTAAAAGAAAGTTTAAACGCTAAATATTTTGTGCTATTACATAACCAGAAGCCCAAGCCCACTGGAAGTTGTAGCCTCCTAACCAACCGGTAACATCAACGCATTCGCCTCCAAAAAATAAATTGGGATGCAATTTGCTGGCCAAGGTTTTAGAAGAAAGTTCGTTTGTATCAATCCCACCGCGCATCACTTCTGCTTTCTCGTAACCCTTATCTCCCGCAGGTTTTACCAAAAAATGGTTGATGGTTTGATGAATTTTTTGTAAGCTATCATTACTCAAAGAAGCCAATTTAATATCCAAAGGCAATTCCTCTGCAAAAGCATCCACGAGTTTTTTCGGTAAATAAAATTGCAATAAAGTAGAGAGCAATTTGCCACCTTGCTCGTTTCTTTCTTTAGAAATGAGCGTTTTTAAATTCACATTCGGTAATAAATCAATTTCGAAACTTTCTGCACCTTTCCAATAAGAAGAAATTTGTAAAATAGCAGGACCACTTAAACCCCAATGGGTAAATAAAATATTTTCTTCGAATGAAATGCGCTCATTACTCACTTTTGCAAAAACACTAATCCCCGATAATTTTTCGTACCAAGAACGGTCTTGAAGCCCTATTACCATTGGAACTAAAGCAGGTGCATGTTTAGTCGTTTTAATATCGAATTGTTTGGCAATATCAAAAGCCATACCCGTTGCTCCCATTTTGGGAATTGGAAAACCGCCAGTTGCCACCACTACATTTCTTCCTAAAAATTGCTGCTGTTTACCATTTACGGTACCCTTTATTTCATATTGTTGATCGTCAATTTTGGCAATCGATTGCATTTCAAATTGATATTGAATGGGGATTTGCATTTCGGCTAATTGCGCAATAAATACATTGACAATATCTGTGGCTTTATTACTAATTGGAAAAATTTGACCCAATGTTTTTTCCTGGCCTTTAATACCAAATTGTTCGAAAAAATTTAAAGTATCGTCTACTGTCCATTGACTAAAGGTAGAATTTGCAAAATGGGGGTTTTCTGAAATAAAATTATCGGTCGAAACTTCAAGATTGGTATAATTACACCTTCCTCCGCCGGATATCTTAATTTTGGCACCTGCATCGGGACCTTTTTCTAACAAAAGAACCCTTTTACCAAGATAGCCCGCTTGAACCGCACACATCAGACCACAAGCGCCTGCACCCAAAATTATTGCATCAAAGGACTCCATTTTATTTTGCGCCATTGTGAAAAACCAAATTATACAAATGATAGGCAATTAAGCCATTTTTCGCTACATTTGAACATGCAAGATACGGTACAAATTTCAGAGTTCGGAAAAATCTTGGTATTTCTAGTATTGGGAGTATTGTTTATACTCGCAGGCTATGGCGTCAATGCTTTATTATCTAAGAAAAAACCCAATCCAATTAAAAATGCGACCTACGAATGTGGCGAAGAAACAGTGGGTAATTCTTGGGTACAATTCAATATGCGATTTTATGTAATCGCGCTCCTTTTTTTAATTTTTGATGTAGAAATTGTTTTCCTTTTTCCATGGGCAACGGTTTATGCAGCACCCGAATTTTTAGCAAATATTCCACATTGGGGTATACTAAGCTTAAGCGAAATGTTTGTTTTTATTGGCTTATTACTTTTAGGTTTATTATACGTTTGGCGTAAAGGCGATCTTAATTGGTTGAGTTCAAAGCAGCAGATCGCAAGCATCAATACTAATATTCCACTTGCAAATTATTTAGCTTTAAATTCAAAAAAATATATAGTTAAAGCATTTGTGTTAAATGAAGAAATGCCTGCAATGGCTGCAGCACCTGCAAATACAGGCAATATAACTGCCGCACCAACTTCTATTCGCAGAGCACCGATTAAAACGATTATTAAAAAATCAGAATAAAAAAAATGACTGCCAAAGCAGAAACCGACGGTGTAATAATTACAAAACTAGACGAACTATTGAATTGGGCTCGATCAAGTTCTTTGTGGCCGATGAGTTTTGGACTTGCATGTTGTGCCATTGAATTTATGGATGCGCAATCTGGCAATTTTGATTTAGAACGAATGGGCGTTTTTCCAAGGCCTTCGCCTCGTCAATCGGATGTGATGATTGTAGCGGGAACCGTTACTTTTAAAATGGCCGAAAGAATAAAAAAATTATACGAACAAATGCCAGAACCTCGATATGTAATATCGATGGGTTCTTGTTCCAATTGTGGCGGTCCTTATTGGCAACATGGTTATCATGTGGTGAAAGGAGTTGACCAAATAATTCCAGTAGATGTTTACATTCAAGGATGCCCTCCAAGGCCAGAAGCCTTAATTGGCGGTATTCTTGAGTTACAAGCATTAATTAAAAAAGAAAAGCAAGCAGATCGATAATGAAAACTTTTTACGGTTCATTAAAATTAGGAATATTAGGCGGCGGACAATTAGGACGAATGTGGATTCAAAATGCATTGAATTATAATGTCAATGTGAGCATACTCGACCCTGATAAAGATGCTCCTTGTAAAAATATTTGTGATCGATTTGAAGTAGGTAGTTTAGCCGATTACGAAACCGTTTATCAATTTGGAAAAACAGTTGACTTACTGACTATCGAAATCGAAAAAGTAAATGTAGCTGCACTCAAGCAATTAGTGGCAGAAGGTGTAAAAGTATATCCCGATCCAACTATCATTGAACTGATACAAGATAAAGGCGCTCAAAAGCAATGGTTAAAAGAACATCACATTCCTACCTCCGATTTTAAATTAATTTCGGATCGAGCAGATTTAAGTAACTTGAAATGGCCAATGCCTTATGTACAAAAATTAAGACGCGATGGTTATGATGGCAAAGGCGTACTAATTATTAAAGAGCAAGCCCAATTAGCAGCGGCATTTGAAGCACCTAGCTTAGTAGAAAAAATGGTCGATTTCGAAAAAGAAATTGCCATTATTGTTGCCCGAAACGAAAGCGGCGAAATCAAAACTTTTCCAGCAGTAGAAATGGATTTTCATCCTACGGCAAACTTAGTTGAATTTCAAATTTCCCCTGCAGCTGTTTCCGATTTCATTCAATTAAAAGCCGCTAATATTGCAGAAAATATTGCAGAAGCGCTAGAATTAGTTGGCTTATTAGCCATCGAATTTTTTGTAACAAAAGAAGGTGATTTATTGGTGAATGAAATGGCACCAAGACCGCATAATAGTGGACATCAAACCATCGAAGGAAATGTATGTTCGCAATTCGATCAACACCTCAGAGCCATTACTGGACAGCCCCTAGGCGACACTTCGAGTATTGCCAATGCAGTCATGATAAACTTATTGGGCGAAGAAGGATTTGAAGGCGAAGCCATTTATCAAGGATTAGAAGAAACCCTACATTTACCCGGCGTTTATATTCATTTATATGGTAAAAAAATAACTAAACCATTTAGAAAAATGGGACACGTAACGGTTATCAATCAAGACCGTGCATTGGCCATTAAAATTGCCAAAGAAGTAAAAGAAAAATTAAAAGTAATTAGTAAATAAATTATGAGCATTCAAGTTGGAATTATCATGGGTAGCGCATCAGACCTACCAATTATGGAAGAAGCAGCAAATGTATTGAACGAATTAGGTGTTGCCTTCGAAATGACCGTTGTTTCGGCACATCGTACGCCCGAAAGAATGACGGAGTATGCGCATACTGCTAAAGAGCGCGGAATTAAAGTGATCATAGCTGGAGCAGGTGGCGCCGCGCATTTACCAGGCATGATTGCCTCTATGTGTGTCTTACCGGTTATTGGTGTTCCCATTAAATCAAGTAATTCTATTGATGGTTGGGATTCGGTTTTATCAATTTTACAAATGCCCGCAGGAATTCCTGTGGCAACGGTTGCTTTAAATGGTGCGAAAAATGCAGGCATACTTGCTGCACAAATTTGTGCAACGGCAGACGAAAAAATTGCAGAAGCCCTAACCGCCTATAAAGCACAACTAAAACAAAAAGTAGAAGAAGGTGCCGAAGCCATGAAAAATAAATACCCAAGTAATTTTTAATATTGCATGGAAAATTCATCCGAATTAATTGAACAATTAAATAGCCAGTTTCCAGAAACAATGGCCATCGGATTGAAAAACGAAATGAATTACGAAGATTTACGCATAGCCTTAGCACAATATTTAGCTATTTTATTAAAAGAGAACAAAACCCTACTCTACGCGCAATTATACAGAATAGATGTAGCCGAAAAAGATGTTAAAATTGCCTTAGAAAATAAAAATAGTGAATACCTTTTAGCCGAATTTATTCTGCAAAAGTTGAATGAAAAATTATACTGGAGAAATAAATATAAAAAAGCATGAGTGAAATAGATAAAAAAAAATTGCAGAACTTACGCATCGAGTACAGTTCTTCTCCAATAAACGAATCAGAGGTAGATCCTAATCCCATCTCTTTTTTTGGTAAATGGTTTGATGAAGCAATGGCCGCCGAGGTGCTAGAACCAAATGCGATGACATTGGCAACCGCAACAAGAGATGGCATTCCATCAGCTCGTATCGTATTGTTAAAAGGAGCTGATAAAAATGGCTTTTCGTTTTATAGTAATTATTTGAGTAGAAAAGGAAAAGAACTTGCCAAAAATCCATCGGCTTGTTTGGTATTTTTCTGGCCCGAATTAGAAAGACAAGTAAGAATAGAAGGAAAGATTTTGAAACTTTCGAAAGAAGAATCGGAAGCGTATTTTGCATCGAGACCTTTTGGCAGCCAATTGGGTGCTATTGTTTCGCCACAAAGTCAAGTGATTGCTAACCGCGAAGTATTAGATGTTGCCTACACTGCTTACGAACAAAAATTTGAAGGCAAAAAAATACCTAAGCCAGCACATTGGGGTGGTTATATACTCCAGCCTATTGCCATCGAATTTTGGCAAGGCAGAGAAAGCAGATTACACGATCGTGTAAAATATGTTTTAATGGAAAAAGGTAAATGGAAAATTGAAAGATTAGCTCCTTAATGATGAACGAAAAAATCAGTCATTTAATTAAAGAAAGTTTTGGCGAACAAGCCGTGTTAAGCACAGATTTTAGTGGCTTACAGGGCACCATTGTGGTTCAAACAAATTTAATTGCTGATATTTGTTTGCTGCTACGCAACCATCCTACTTGCTATTTCGATTATTTATCTTGTTTATCGGGAGTCGATTTAGGCATAGAAAAAAATCAATTTGCGGTAGTGTATCATTTAAGTTCTATTACCCTTGGCTATCAAATTGCATTAAAAGTAATTATTGATCATCCTAGAGATACTCCACAATTACCAATCGTTCCAACGGTAAGCCAGGTATGGCGTACAGCCGATTGGCACGAAAGAGAAGCATACGATTTAGTGGGTATTTATTTTGAAGGTCATCCAGATTTAAGAAGAATTTTATGTCCGGATGATTGGGAAGGATATGCTTTAAGAAAAGATTATGTAGCTGCCGAAAGCTATGGCGGATTAAAAATAAATGGGGAGGTAAAAACAAATGAATAATTTAAAAACCGACCCAAGCAAATTAAAAAATGAGGAGATGATCCTCAACATGGGCCCTCAACACCCTTCTATGCATGGGGTTTTGAGACTCGAACTAGTGACCGATGGCGAAACAGTAAAAGAATGTATTCCGCATATCGGCTATTTACATCGTTGTTTCGAAAAACATGCCGAAGCATTAAACTACCAACAGATTATTCCATTTGTAGATCGCATGGATTATATATCCTCGATGAATAATGATCATGTTTTTGTAATGGGCGTCGAAAAAATGTTAGGCATCGATCAATCCATTCCTAAACGGGTAGAATACATTAGGGTATTGGTTTGTGAACTCAACAGAATTGCTTCACACCTTATTGCCATTGGAACTTATGGTATGGATATTGGTGCCGTTACTCCCTTCTTTTTTTGTTTCAAAGAAAGAGAACATATATTAAATTTATTAGAATGGGCTTCTGGCGCGAGGCTTTTATATAATTACATTTGGATAGGCGGATTGTTTTACGATTTACCTGTTGGATTTGAGCAAAGGTGTAGCGAATTTTTAATACAGTTTAAGCCCAAAATGCGCGAGTTAGACGAACTCTTAACCAACAATAGCATATTCATTAGCAGAACACAAAACATTGGCGTACTGCCCTTAGATGTAGCCATTAATTACGGTTGCTCTGGGCCCATGTTAAGAGGCTCTGGTATTAATTACGACCTCAGAAGAATAGATGGTTATTCGGTTTATCCCGAATTAGATTTCGAGATTCCAATTGGAGCAGGAAAAATGGGTACAACCGGAGATTGTTGGGATCGATTTGATGTGCGTGTGCGAGAAATTTCAGAATCGATAAAAATTGCAGAGCAATGTATTGAAAGACTGACAAAAGAATTGAAACGCAGTCCGGAATTTGATCCAAGAGCTAAATTGCCAAAGAAATTAATTCCCAAAGCTCAAGAGTTTTATTGTAGAGGCGAAATGCCAAAAGGAGAATTAGGTTATTATTTTATTGCAGATGGAAAATCTGACAAACCATTTAGGTGCAAAGCAAGAGCGGCGAGTTTTAGTAATTTATCGGTCTTGCCCGAATTAGCTAAAGGCGCCATGATAGCCGATTTAATTGCTATTCTAGGATCCATAGATATTGTATTAGGAGAAGTTGATAGATAATATGCAGATTCGAATTGCGGAAATAAAAGATTTAGCTGCTATTGTAAATATTTACAATAGTACCATTCCCTCTCGAATGGTTACTGCCGATACGCAAAGCGTTAGCGTAGCAGAAAAATTAGATTGGTTTAATAGCTTTCAAGAACCCCGACCAATTTGGGTTGCCATCGAAAACGAAGAAGTAATTGCTTGGTTAAGTTTCAAATCATTTTATGGCCGACCAGCTTATGCAGGTACCATCGAAATTGCCATTTATATCGACGAGCAATATAGAGCTAAAGGAATAGGCAAAACTATATTGCAATTTGCCATGACAGCAGCTAAAGAAAGAAATATTCATACCCTACTCGCTTATATATTTGAGCATAATTTACCGAGTATACAATTTTTTCAAAAAAATGGATTCGTAAATTATGGCGTTTTACCTGAGATAGCCATAATGGACCAAAAGCAATACAGCTTAGGCATTTACGGCCTCAAGGTATCTTAAAAAAAACAAAGCGCCAGGTTTTCACCCAGCGCAATTGTTAACCTAAAAAAAACAATTATTGGAAACCATCCAATTTCTTTTTACTGCTTAATTTGAACGAGCAGTTTTTAATTTCAATTTTAATTTATCAACTAAAATATACATTACTGGAACTAATATTAAAGTCAGGAAGGTTGCAAAAATTAATCCGAAGATCATGGTCCATGATAATGGACCCCAGAATGCAACACTGTCTCCACCGAAAAATATATGTGGATTAAATGTGGTAAATAACTTAGCAAAGTCAATATTCAAACCAACTGCTAAAGGAATTAATCCTAAAGTGGTAGCGGCAGCTGTTAATAAAACGGGTGTCATACGCGTTCTACCTGCTGTTAAAATAGCATCGTAGGTAGACATCCCCTCTTCCATTTTGAGATCGGCAAACTCGACCAGCAAGATGCCATTCCTTACCACAATTCCGGCTAGGGCTACAATACCAATACCCATCATTACAACAGACATGGTCATTTTAAAAATACTGATTCCTAAAAATACACCGATAATACTGAAGAAAATTTCTGTAAGAATAATCGCTGGTTTACTAATGGAATTAAATTGAATAACCAATATCAATAAAATTAATCCAAATGAAACCATTAAGGCAGTGCCTAAAAACTTTACTGTTTCTAATTGCTCTTCTTGTTCACCTGCCATTTTAATATTCACTCCATCTGGCACATTAAATTGGTTGATTTCGTTTTGAAGCGAAGCAACCACTTCGTTTGGCGTATAGTTTCCTAATACATTTGAAGAAAGAATAATAATTCTTTTTTGTTGTTTACGTTTGATACCTCCATAGGTATTTACGTATTTAACATCTGCAAAAGCAGCCATCGGTACTTGACGAATCATGCCTCCCATAGTCATATCTCTATAGGTTACACGCATGTTTCTTAAAACATCTAAATTATTTCTTTGCTCTTTTGCCGCGCGTAAATTAATTTCGTAATCTTCATTTAAATCACGGAATTTTGAAATTTCTTTACCAAATAAAGCGGTTCGCATTTCCATGGCCACTTGACCTGTTGCAATACCTTCGCGATTTGCACGCTCTCTATCAATATCAAAAATAATTTCTGGTTTGTTATTTTGAAAATCAGACTTCAACTCTTCTACCCCTGGTACGTTTTTATTATCTAAATAAGATTTTAAATGAGTTGCAGCTGCCATTAAAGAATCTAAATCGTCACCGGTAATTTCTATTGATATAGGTTTTGCCGTTGGCGGACCCGCCTGCTCTTGAGATACCGAAATTTCGGTGCCGGGTATACCTTTTACTTCTTCCCTTATTTTATTTAAATAATCTTCGGTACTTACGCCATTTCTTTCACCATAAGGCACAAAGGCAACAGATACTTTTCCTTTATTTGGGTAATTACCTTGGTCTTCGTCTCTTGGATCGGTCACCCCAACAGTTACATTCGAAATAACAGAGGCAACAATTGGATTGTCTTTTCCATCTAAGGCTTTGAGTACTTTTTGCTCCACTTTTTTAATCACTTCGTTGGTAGCAGATTGATCCGTACCTACTGGTAAGCTCACATATACATACACAAAGTTTGGTTGTGAGATTGGAAAGAACACAAATTTGGGTGTCCTAACAGCCATCAATATAAAGGTGAATACAAATAAGCCTAAAGTACCTAATAATATTTTTCCGGGTCTTGCTAAACACCAAATTAATTTTTGTGTATACCATTCTTGAAATTTAGGCCATGAATTATTTTGAAAATCACGAATTTTCTTCTCTAAATAAAAATGGTGTAGTAAATAAAATAAGCCTAAAATCACTATTAAATTACCAAAACCAAAATTGATTAGATAGCCTATAACAGCTGCTATGCCTACGTATTTTAAATTCTTTTTAACTTTATTATCAAACTCCGGTTTGTGGTTTTCATCTTCATTATGTGGTTTCATAAAATCAACAGCAAATACTGGATTGATAATATAAGCAACCAATAAAGAAGCCAATAAAGTTATGATTAAGGTAATGGGTAAATAAAACATAAACTTCCCAATTACGCCTGGCCAAAATGCTAGAGGAACAAAGGGCGCAAGTGTGGTCATCGTGCCCGAAAAAACAGGCAAGAATACTTCTCCTGTTGCTTGCTTTGCCGCTTGTTTAATTGGCATTTTTCCATTACCAAAAATTCGATGGGTATTTTCAATTACCACAATCGCATCGTCTACTACTATACCTAATGCCAGTAAGAAAGAGAACAATACAATCATGTTCATGGTAAAACCAATACTTGGCATAATAATAAATGCAATAGCCATTGATAATGGAACCGATAAAGCCACAAATATGGCATTGGTTAATCCCATAAAGAACATTAAAATAATGGTAACTAATACGAATCCAATAACAATAGTATTAATTAAATCATGTAATGTTTCTCTGGTTTTAGCCGATTGATCTCCTGTAATTTTAATATCTAAACCTTTAGGAAAATCTTTCTCTTGTAATTCTGCAATGATGCCGCGGATTTTATCGGATGCTTCGATTAAGTTCTCCCCACTTCTTTTTTTAACATTTAAGGTAATTACATTTTTACCATATAACCTAGCGTAACTCTCTTGCTCTTTAAAACCACTGACCACTTCGGCAATATCTTTTAAATAAACAGAACCACCGGTTGGCGTTTTGATAATGGTATTAGACATTTCCAATGCATTTGGAAATTCTTTTTTAATATTTAAGGTTCTACGAACACCATCAATATTGATGGTACCGCCCGATGCTGATATATTTTCGTAACCAATTGCACGCTCAATATCAGTGAATGAAATTTGTGCAGCATTCATCTTATTCAAATCTACGTTGATTTGAACTTCTTGTTCTAATGCACCCACAATATCAACTCCAGAAATTTGCTTAATGGATTCGATTTTATCTTTCATGATATCGGCAAAATCTTTTAATTTTTTCAAATCAAAATCACCAGATATATTCACATATAAAATAGGCATTTCCGATAAGTTAATATCAATTACGCTTGGATCTTCAGGTAAATTGTTTGGTAAATCAGATTTAGCCTTATCTACCGCATCTTTAACCCTTTGCTTGGCATCTTTGATGTCAATATTGGTATTAAATTCGGCGGTAATGAAAGAGTAATCTTGATAAGAATTTGAAGTAATTCTTTTTAAACCTGGCGTAGATTTTAATTGCTTTTCAATTTGTTTCGTTACCAAATTTTCCATGTTTTGTGGCGAAGTACCAGGATAAATAGTACGCACAAATATTTTTGGTATCGTAATTTCTGGAAAATTTTCTTTTGGTAAATTTTGATAAGCAGCATAACCTATGATCGACAGGAGTACCGTAATCACATAAATAGCAGTCTTATTATTGATAGCCCAATTCGAGGGGCCAAATTCTTTTATTTTATCTTTCATTATAATTTAATTAAATCACCCTCATTTAAATTTTGGTAACCTGTTATAATTAGCTCTTCGCCTTCTGTTAAGCCAGTTTTAACCTCTACCGTTCCTTTGTAAATTAAACCAGTTTTAATGACTCTTTTGGAAGCATAAGTTTTATCGCCATTTTTAACAGCAACCATTACATATTGACCCGCTTGGTCATTTTGAACAATATTCATTGGAATACTAAAAACATTTTTTGCTTTATAGTCGATTATACTCAACATCGCAATCATGTTTGGTCTTAAATCGTTGCTGTTTCCAATTTTAACATCAATGCTAAATGTTCTACTCGAAGGGTTAATTACTCTACCCACAAAAGTAACTTTGGCATCCATCATTTTATTTAAATCAGGTAAACTCACCTTTGCTTTATCCCCAATTTTAATGGCTTTTAAATAACTTTCCGCTAATTCGGCAGTTACTTTTAATTGTTGTAAGTTGACTATTCTCATGGCAGGTTTCATCGCATTCGCCATCTCTCCAACTTTAATATCAACCTGATCTACCGTACCGTTAATTGGCGATTTTATTTTAGTCAAACTCAATTGTTCATTAGCAGTAGACATTGCACGATCTAAAGCATCTTTATTATTTTTAGCTTGTAAAAATTGAATTTCGGTACCAATTTTTTGATCCCATAAATTCTTTTGTTTGCTATAAACAACCGTTGCCAAGTCTAAGCGATTTTGCAATTCATCAATAGATTTACGAATGATGGCATCGTCTATGGTTGCTAATAATTGTCCCTTACGTACAACTGTTCCTGGCTCTACATATACATTAGTGATAGGGCCCATAGCACGTGGCAAAATATTTACATTCTGCTCCGATTCTACTTTACCCTGTACCTCTACATAATGGGTAAAAGTTCCTTTGCTTACTTTTTGTAATTCTACAAAATGCATTTTTTTATTTTCTTCGGGATTTTCTTTGGCCAATTCTTCTTCCATCTTAAGAATTTTAGATGTTAATTCGGCTTGTTGTTTTTTCAAAGAGGCCAATTCCGTTTTCTTCGAATCAGTTCCAGATTTATTACATGAAACTACTGCTACAGCTAAAACGAAGAGGATGATGATTATTTTTTTCATATGATTATTTGCGTATTTTTTATCTTGAGATTATTTTCCGTATGTTTTGTCTAATTCTACTTTTGCAATCAGTGCATTATATAATGCAGCGATATAATTGTTTTCTGCTTCTTTTAGTGCAGTTTCGGCCGATACCACTTCTAAGCTAGAACCAACACCTTGGTTGTATTTGATTTTAGCTACTCGTAACACTTCGGTAGCCAATTCCATATTTTTAGATTGGTTTTTTAATTGCCCAGCACTGTTTTTGAAATTTGTTTGTGCAGATTTAGATTCTAAAGAGAGTGCGTTCTCTAAGTTTTTTAAATCATTTTTAGATTTCTCGAACACTAATTTTGCTTGATTAGTTTGATAAAACTTTTTACCAGATCCAACCAATGGAATAGTTACACTTAAGCCAACAATAGAAGTAGGAAACAATTTATCGGTTAATTTAGCATAATCGTTGTTTTGTGCATTTTTAGAAAATGTACCAAAAGCAGCAACTGTAGGCATCCTAGAGAAAATATTACGCTTATAATCTAATTCCATTAAGCGCATTTGTGTTTTTACCAATTGATATTCTACACGGGCTTGAACATTGGCTGCCTCTAAAGGCATTGTTTCTACTGCTAACACTTCGTCTAATTTATCTGTTAAAATTAAGTCCGACTCAATGGGCATTCCCATTTGAAACTTCAATACATTCGCGGTGATTAAATAAACTCTTTCTAAATTTTCACGCTCCGTAACAATATTATTATTGATAACCGTTAAACGATCAACATCAATTTTTTCTGCAAAACCATTTTCGTAATAAGCTTTTGTATCGTCTAGTGTCTTTTTTAAACGCGTTATGTTTGCATCTAATAATTCTCTAGATTTTTGAACAACTAATACAGCATAATAGGCCTTTGTTACCGCAACTCTTGCTTCGTTTTGGGTTCTTTCTAGGGCTTTTACAGTTAAATCTTTATACACATTTGTAGCTTGTAAGCCCACTAAATAACTTCCATCAAAAATTAATTGAGACACATCCACACCATAACTCATGTTAAAAGTAGTTCCAAATTTTGCTTCAATATTATTATAACCACCTGCAGGCATTTTTATGGGATTCCCATTACCATCTTTTACATTGTTATCAATTAAAACTCCATATACAGAGGGCGAAATAAAATTCGGAATTACTTGTGTTGGTATATCTAAAAACTTTTGCGCCGAAGCCTTTCCGTTTACTTGTGGTAAACCAATTGCAATGGTCTCTTTAATTTTTTGTTCAGAAATTTGCTTGTCTAATTTTGCGTTTTTTACCGCATTTTGATTTTGCATCGCATAATCAATGGCTTGTTGCAAACTGAATTCGAATGCATTGATTGTTTGCGCATACATTGTATTACACAACATCAGCAGCAATCCAACTAATTTAATTTTAAGATTCATTTTATATTTATTATTCTATTATATTTTTATATTGATTGATGAGTTTGTAACCTTTGAGCGTTACCATGCCATACATGAACATTTCGGTCGATTGTTTCATTACTTGTACAATGGAAAAGTTAGATGGCGGAAAAATATCGTATTTAAAACAGCTATCAATTTCTGCTAATCGCATTTTTGATTGCACCAAAACATCAAAATCATTTCTGTACAAGCCTTCTTTGATACCCCTAGAAATATTATCTTGAATTTCGGCTAAGACTTTTGTATTCCTGAATTCCGAAAATTTATTCCAGATACTAGGATAATATTTCTGTAAATCGTAAAACATAATTGGATTAATACCATGCATCATTTTCCCAAGTAATTCGTTAATGGCAAATTGTTCATGTATCGCATTTTCTGCAGCAATTCCTTTACAACTTAGAATGCCTTTATAATGATTTGAAATAGTCATCTCGACCGTTTCTTGAATTAATAAATCTTTATCTGAATAAGATTGATAGAGTGTTTTTTTAGAAATACCCAATGCTTTGGCAATATCTTCCATAGTGACACTCCTGATGCCATAAGTGCGAAAAAGCTCGTCTGCTTTGTGTAAAACTCTTTGTTGTAATTCCATTTCGAGTGCAAAACTATGGAAACTTTTTAAATAATAAAAGTTTTTTTAGTTTTCATATTAAATTAACATGGATTTAACCCAAAGGTTTGCACAGAAAGCAAAAAAGCCAATTAGCGGGCTTGCTAATTGGCTTTTAGTACCTGGGGCGGGAATCGAACCCGCACGACCGATAAGGGTCACAGGATTTTAAGTCCTGCGTGTCTACCAGTTCCACCACCCAGGCATTTTGACGAATCAAAATTGGTAAACGTATTCAAAAAAAATTCCCTCCGAAGAGGGGTTTAATTTGGAGCGAAAGACGAGATTCGAACTCGCGACCCCGACCTTGGCAAGGTCGTGCTCTACCAACTGAGCTACTTTCGCTTGTGATTGTGGACTGCAAATATAGAGAATTTGACTTTTATAACAAGAAAAAGTTGAAAAAAGTACGATACAGCTTATTTACAGAATTTTAGGTTTGCTTTTCGAATCAAAAAAGCAATATTTAATAGAGTTTTAGGATTTTAGCTGCGCAAAAAATGACTTAGCTTGTATTTTTTACAACTGCACAACCAAACCATCGTAGGCTAAGGCGATGCGGCCATTGTATTTTGCCAATTCTATTTCAATAGCTTGTTGTGTACCTAATTGGTGGCTAATATGAGTAAAATAGGTTTGTTCGCAATCTAATTCCAAGGCTAAGGCAATTGCTTCGTCAAAAGTGAGGTGCGAAAGGTGTTCTTCTTTTCTAAGGGCATTTAAGACAAGTACTTTAGATCCTTTTATCTTTTCTTTTTCTTCGGCAGTAATTGTTTTTGCATCGGTGATATAAGTAAAATCTTTTATGCGAAAACCATATACCGGCAATTTATAATGCATGGTTTGAATGGGTGTGACTGCAACTCCTTGAATATGCAAGGTGCTACCATCAATATCATTTAAAATTACCCGCGGTAAACCTGGATATTGAAGGTCAGAAAAAATATAAGCAAATTCGTTTTTTAAAGCTTGCTGCACCCTACGCTCGGCATAAAGGTCTATTTCCCTATCGTGTTTAAAGTTAAAGGCTCTGATGTCGTCTAAACCAGCAACGTGGTCTTTGTGTTCATGGGTAAATAGGATGGCATCTAATTGTTTTACTTTTGCCCTTAACATTTGATACCTAAAATCGGGACCGACATCAATCACCATTACTTTATCGTGCAACTCAAACATCACCGAACTGCGTAAGCGATTGTCGCGTGGATCTTGGGAAGTACAAACTACACATTGACAAGCGATCACTGGAACGCCTTGAGAAGTACCCGTACCAAGGAATGTTACTTTCACGATGCGAAACTTTCTTGTTGAATGGCGTTTAAAAATTTCACTTGTGCTTCTTCGAGATTACTCAAGTCTAAAGTTAACTGTGCAATAATTTCTGCTAAGGCAACCACTTTAACATCGGTAGTGGCAAATTTATTAACCACCACCACTTTAGACGCTAAAAGCACGCAAGAGCCAGGTTTAAAATTTCCTCTTTCGTAACGAACCTTATAACCTAAGGCTTTAAATAAATCTTCTATTTTATCGAGTGTTGATTGATTTGCTTTCATCTGTATGCGTTTGCTTTAACTATCTTAAATCTACTAATTCTATGCCAGGATATTTTTTAGGATCAAAAGAAAAAGTACTGGCGGTTGTTGGGTTATTGGCTTTGAAAATTTTAATAGCATAAGTATATCTATTGCCATTTTTATCAAAAATAATACTCTTCACTAATTGCTTTGATGCTTTATCGATGCTTAATTTTATTTTAAAAAAAGCTTTTGATTTATCGGTGGGCGTAAGTTCTAAATTTTGTAAAACTTTTGCCCCGGCGTTGCTTTCGTTTACAAATTTAATCAAGAAACCTTTGTCGTACATGGTAAAAATTTCGGCTGGCTTTATCCCCTCCTCGTTCGCATCTACCGAGTTTACTTGTACTTCTTTTGCTTCTTTCATAATGGTCCAAGTAGTTTTACCATCACAAATAACTTCTTGACCTGCTATATTTAATCTATATTTTGCCCCAGATAAAATTAAATTTCCGGTTTGGGTTTCCTTAATTTTTGCAGCAGGATTTTCTAGTGTATAAGCAAAATCTACGGTAATTGATTTATAACTTTTGTATTTCGCACTTACCCCAGCTAAAATAGTATTGGCTTTTTTATCCACTTGCGCTGTGGCAAAATTTACTTGTATAAAAATGAAAGCGATTATTAAAAGACTAAACTTTCTCATGATATGTTAAACAGCAAAAGCTTTAAGATTTATTATTATTGATTATTGTATTGATATGTTGCTCCAAAGAATACTCGTCTTTAATGAGCACCTCTCTGGCTTTAGAGCCTTCGAATGGACCCACAATGCCAAAGGCCTCTAGTTGATCGATAATTCGACCCGCACGATTATAGCCTAATTTTAATTTTCTTTGAATGAGTGAGGTTGATCCTTGTTGGTGCATTACGATTAACCTTGCAGCATCTTCGAACAAACTATCTCTTTCGTCTGGATTAAAATCTTTGGAACTACCTTCGGCAGTTTCGTCTACATATTCTGGCAAAATATGCGCACTTGCATAAGCCCTTTGTGAGCCTATAAACTCGGTAATTTTCTCCACTTCTGGTGTATCCACAAATGCACATTGCAATCGAATAATATCACTACCCGAAGAAAGTAACATATCGCCTCGACCTATTAATTGCTCTGCTCCCCCTGCATCTAAAATAGTTCTCGAATCAATTTTAGAACTTACCCTAAAGGCCAATCGCCCTGGAAAGTTTGCTTTGATGGTTCCAGTAATCACATTTACAGAGGGTCTTTGTGTGGCAATTACCAAATGAATGCCAATGGCTCTGGCCAATTGCGCCAACCTTGCAATGGGTGTTTCAATTTCTTTACCTGCAGTCATCATTAAATCTGCAAACTCATCAATCACCAAAATAATGTAGGGTAAATAACGATGTCCTTCTTGCGGATTTAATTTACGACCAATAAATTTAACATTGTATTCCTTTAAATTCCTAACATGTGCATCTTTCAATAGTTCGTAACGCTGATCCATTTCGATACACAATGAATTTAAAGTATGCACTACTTTTTTGGTATCTGTAATAATGGCATCACCATCACCTGGTAGTTTTGCTAAGAAATGTCTTTCAATTTTTCTAAATAAAGTTAATTCTACTTTTTTAGGATCGACCATTACAAATTTAATTTGCGATGGGTGTTTTTTATATAAAAGTGAAATCAATAAGGCGTTTATTCCAACCGATTTACCTTGACCCGTTGCGCCAGCCATTAATAAATGGGGCATCTTAGCCAAATCCACAATGTATACTTCGTTTGAAATAGTTTTACCCAAAGCAATAGGTAAATCCATGGTAGTGGTTTGGTATTTCTCGGAAGCCAATACCGAACGCATCGAAACCATTTCTGGATTTTGATTAGGTACTTCTATGCCAATTGTTCCTTTACCCGGAATAGGTGCAATAATACGAATACCCAAAGCAGATAAACTCAAGGCAATGTCGTCTTCTAAATTTTTAATTTTAGAAATGCGCACTCCAGCTGCAGGAACTATTTCGTAAAGCGTAACCGTTGGACCAATGGTAGCTTTAATTTTTGCAATGTCAATATTATAATGTCCAAGTGTTTCTACAATCCTATTTTTATTGCGCTCTAACTCCTCTGTATTTACGGCTATTTTACTGCTTCCGTAGTTTTCTAATAAATCGAGTGTTGGATATTGATAAGAAGATAAATCGAGTGTTGGATCATACTCTCCTAATTCTTTTACCAAGTTTGCTGCTAGTAAATCGGTATCGGAAGGACTCCCAATTGCTGCTGTAGCTTCGGGTGCTACAATAGCCATTTCTAAAGGAACGTCGTCGGTTGCTATTGGGTTTGGTTTTTTATACGAAACTTTTTCGAATGCATCTTCTGCAGATTCGGGTTCCGACTCCATTTCGCTCAACAGCTCCATACTATCTTCTGCCTGTTTTAAAACCGGCATTTGTGCTTCGTTCAAAGGTTTATTTAAAATTGGAAACTCTACCGAGGTAGGTTTTGCTTCAAATTCTGGTTTGATTAATTCTGCCTTACGATTTGCTTCTACCGGAAGTAAGGCTTCTTCATCAAGTGTATCAATAATTTTCTTTTCAAGCTTTTTAATAGGCGATTTAAATTCAAAATTATAGGCTATCACTAAACAACTTAAACCAGCAAATATCAATAGGCCTGCAGTACCAATTTTACCTAATATTGCATTTAAAAAAGCATTGATGGAAATGCCATATCCGCCGGCCAAAAAGTAATAATCTGTTTGAATAAAACTAATGATGAAACCAATAGTAGCAGAGATGAAAACCAATAGGAATAAGGAATAGGCGATACTTTTAGAAATATTTAATAAAGCAACTTTAAATAAAATTCTAAAGCCTAATAGAAAAAAAGTAAATACAAATATAAAAGAGGCTATGCCAAACCATCTATGAATAAAAATATGCGAAATTAATGCACCTGTTATGCCAAGCCAATTTTCTACTTTATTGTTTTGGGCATCAAAAAGAATATTCAGGCCCGCATTGGCAACCATACTTTGGTCATCTTGCCAGGTTAATAAAAAAGCACAAAAAGCAACAAAGAAATAAAGTGAGCATAATAATAAAAGTAAACCGAAAATTTTAACAGCGCGCCCATCGGTAAAGAAATCTAAAAACGAAAAAGACTTTTCATTTTGTTTTGCTTTTGCTGTATTTACCTTTTCCGATTTTTTAGGCGCAGTATTTGCAATCGAAACGGGTTCCGAATCTTGCTCCGTTATCTCTGATGGTAATGGTGATTTTAATTTATTAGCCATTATTTTGCTTTAAATGCAAATATAAATTTATAAAAATTGCAAAATGTGTATGTGAAGAAGTTTTTCTGATTTATCAAGATATCCACAATACGCCTATTATCTTCAGTAAATCAAGAGATTACACAAAGTTTTATTTCATTAAAAACGAAATTTGTAGCGATTTAAGCTTAAAAATTATTCGGATAGCAATTCTTCGGCAAAACTTTCCATGTGTATGCCATCAAAATTACCCGAGCTCATTAAAAGTAAATTGCAGTTTTCCCATCGTTTTGCCCTTAAATAAGCTTGCAATTTATCCGATTCGGTATAGACCATTAAATCTTCGCGCGCAAAAGCGGCGGTTACTTGTTCGATGCTAATGGGTGCTAATTTTTTATGTGCAATGGTATGTGGATTGAAATATACAATGGCCTGGTCTGCGGTATTCATACAACCATGGTATTCTTTTAAAAACTCCGCGGTTAAACTACTAAAGGTATGCAACTCCATACAAGCAATTAATTTTCTGTTTTCAAATTGATTTTTAACAGCGGCTGTAGTTGCCATTAATTTTGAAGGTGAATGTGCAAAATCTTTGTATGCATTACACGATTTGTTTTTCGCAATCAGTTCTAATCTTTTAGAAGCCCCATTAAAAGTTTGAATATGTTGGTAGAAATCGGATTCGGCTAAACCCAATTCCATACACACCAATTTAGCGGCGTTGATGTTTTGTAAATTGTGATCTCCAAAAATACGCAAAGGCACTGCCCCTGCAGCTGTTGTTAAATAGCTGATACCTTCTGTGGTGCTAGCAGCATGCGCTAAATAAGGAATTTTGCGGATGTCGGTTCGGGGGTGTTGCTTTACTAAATTGGTTAACACCGCATCGTTTGCCGAATAAATTAAGACCGCATTAGGCTCGAGCGTATCAATGAATTGTTCAAATTGTTGCAAATAAATTTCGAAGGTTGGGAAAACATTGATGTGATCCCAGGCAATGCCACTGAGCACCGCAACATGACCTTTATACAAATGAAATTTAGGTCTTCTGTCTATGGGTGATGATAAATATTCGTCACCTTCTAAAATAATTGTTTTCGCATCATCGGTAATTTTAACCATGGTATCGAAGCCCCTCAATTGTGCGCCAACCATATAATCTATTGGAAAACCATTGGCTTGAAGCACATGTAAAATCATTGCGGTAATAGAAGTTTTTCCATGACTGCCCCCTATTACCACGCGCTTTTTATCTTTCGATTGTTCGTATAAATATTCGGGGTATGAAAATATAGACAGGCCCAATTCCTTTGCTTTCAATAGTTCTGGGTTATCTGCTCGTGCATGCATTCCTAAAATTACCGCGTGTAAATCGGGTGTAATGGCTGCTTCGTTCCAACCTTCTTTTGCGGGCAATAATTGATAAGATGCTAAACGCGATTTAGAAGGTTCCACAATTTCATCGTCGGAGCCTGTTACTTGATATCCTTTTTTATGCAGCGCAATGGCTAAATTATGCATGGCACTTCCGCCAATAGCAATAAAATGTATTTTCATTTTTTTAATTTAAAAAGACCTAACAAAATCTAACTTTCTTTTCATCGCAGAAATACTAAAAGGAGAATCTCCTTTGGTTTTTTCTGTTAATATTTTATTGAAATCGGTATTAGAAGAAATGGCTTCCATTTGTCCTTGACGGAAAGTATAGAAATACCATACATCTGGAGTTACTTCAATATATATATTCAACACATTTCCACTTCTCTTTCTCACAATTTCCACATAGCCTTTAAATGTTTTATTGATCGTTTTATCATAACTACTCATGATGCCTATTTTATCGGTAGTAGAGCGCCACGACCTGCGTGTTTGATCCCATGCTATTTGTGCATCAGAAATAACCAATCCGCTACTAAATAACTTAGGTAAGTTATAAGGGCCACCTTGATGTAAAGCATTTAAAAATTTGTTGCTTTCTTTAGCTGGTAAAAGTTCTGCTATGGCCTTATCAAAAGCGGGTCTATCTTTTCGGTCTTGATCGGCTTCATATCCATTTAAATCGATGTCTTTGTGCATCAATTGCGTTGCTTCTTTTAGAAATTCAAAGTCTAAAGCAATCACTAAATCTGCCGTAGCTAAATTCTCGGTTACTTTATTACTTACATTTCCAGCACTTTCTATTTTTAATTTAGACCCAAAATCTACGCCTAAATTAATAGGGCCTTCTGCAAAAACGGTTTCGTTTTCCTCATCAAAAGTATAATATGCTCCTTTTAATACGGAATCGTAGAGCTTATTGGCTTGTGCAATTTTAAATAACTTTTGCTGTTCGTCGTAAATCAAACTTCCTTCTACATTGAGCACATCTACATCGTTTGGTTCAATTTTCTTGCTCAAGAAAGTACCGTATGATTCGTAATTAGTAATACCGATATGTACACCCGAGGCAATTTTATTTTTATTCTCATCACGCGGATCGTTAATGGCTAGTTGAACCGTATCTGGATTAATGAATCCTTTGTACCTAAAATATTGTGATTTTATCACTGCACTTTTAGTATTTACTTTTACAAAGCCATCGTAATCTAAGTAAGGATTTGCAGCGCGTAAATACACATCTCCTTTGTATTTTAATTTGGCATTTAATAAAAATTGCATGCTATCTGCAATTTGTCCTTTACCTAAAGTTGCAAAACCAGAGTCTACTTTAATTTCGTTGAAATGAATGATTTGCCCAAGTGTATCTTTCTTAGTTTTATAGGCGTAATAGGCATTGGCATTGTATTTTCTTCTTGCATATATATCCACTTTGGCATCAAATAATTCGTGGTATTTGGTCTCTACATTAGCCATAATTACAGCAGAATCTAATCGCCTAATAATCGCATCACCAAATATTTCTACATGCGCATCGTGTGGTCTAATTTCGGCATCCGCCACCCTAATTTTTGCTGCACCATCAATTTTTAAATCGACCGATTGTAAATTATATAAAGCATGATCCACTACAAAATTCAAAGAATCTTGTAATGGATGCGTAGAAATAAATGAATAAGCATCTGCTGGTGTATTTCCTTTTGCAAAAGTAATTTGTTGCAAATCAAAATACCAAACAAACTCTGGCAAAGTGGTTGCATAATTATTAGCAGGAAACTTTACCAAACCGTTTTGCTCATTGGTTTTAAAGCTGCCTTGTTTTGCAATAAAATCTATTTTAGACTGCACATTACCTGCTTCTAGTGCTAGCTTGGTTGTATCTATCGCATTAATTTTAGCAATACTTTGTGCCGCTGTAAAATCATCAGGATTAAAAACAAAATCGCGAGAGAAAATGGCAGCACCTTTAATGTTCGACCAACCATTTCCATTCAGTGCATTTGGCGTATAACAAATGGTTCCATTAAAATTATTCTTGCCCACATACAAATCCGTTGGAAAAGCTAAACTTTTCACAAACATGCTGTCTTCGTAAGGCTCCCAATGCATGTAGGATTGAATTGATTTAGCCAAAGGATGCGTTGCTTTTCTTTTCAAATCAAATTGGTCTATGGCGGCATTCATAGAATCTAGTAAAAACAAAAATTGATCAGAAAAAGTAACCGATGCTAAATAATCGATTTTACCTTTTCCATATAATCCTTTATCACTTAAACGAATTTGATTTTCGTAATTGCCTTTACCTTTATATAAAGGATAACCTCCTTGAGGCGCATAAGTAACAAAACCTAGGGAAGTATCGGGTTGATAGGTTAAAGTCTCGTCAAAGTCGGGAAATATGCCTCCAGAATGAAAATTACCTGGAAATGTTAAACCAGCTGTTGAACTAATATCGTCCAAGCTGTCAATCATGAAAGGATTAATTTTAAAATAAAAATCTGCGCGTCTGTATACCCCCTTTTGCACATATGGGTAATCGTAATACACATAAGAAACACTGTTCGCTTGAAACAATGGATATTGTGAATATTTTCTTAAACCAGATTTATTATCCATATCATCGATGAATAATACACCGTTAATATCTCTCAATACTGTTTTTAAAGTGATTAACTCTCTTTGTCCATTAAAATTTTCTTTACCCAAAACTTTGATTTTCATAGAATCAACTTTTGGCATATCGATGGTAAAGCGATTGTAATTAAACGCAAAATCGGTTCCGTAAAAATCGAGCGTTCCGGCATGTACCTTGCCGCTAAACTCCATATCTCTATTGGCTTTCACCTTTAATAGGCCTGCTGCAGGGCGAATATTTACACTTTGTGAATCACTTAAAAATATTTGCGATACCCCTACAATATCTAAATCTTTGTTGAGTAAATTTAACCTCGCATTAATACTTTGATCCGACAAAGAAGCAAAACGAATTCCATCATAATCTAGTTTACCCGCTTCATTTTTAATATAATTAAATGTTTTTTCTTTCACATAAATCCAACCTCGGTTTTCATTCAAACCTATATAACCTGCTACTAGCAATGATCGTAGCAAACCAATCACATCTTGCTCTCTTAATTTAACTGCAGCAGCATAACTTGCAATACTAATTTCATTTGTTTGTTGTTGTGTAGCTATTCTTTTTAAAATTGTTAAAGGATTTACTTCTGCAATGCCCGAAATTTTTCTAAAATTGGCGAGCTTATAAAAATTCTTCGACTCGAAATAAGACTCTTGCTGAAAGTTACCCTTAATCATGCCCATCTCTATCTCTGTTTTATCTATATCCCACTGCATGCGCTCCACTTCAAAGGTCATCTGGTGGTAGGAATCAAAAAATGATGCAGCAGCAATACCGTCTTTTTTACGCAACAATACCACTTGCCTTTGCTTTGCATTGAATCTAAATTCGATGCCAGGATGGTAAATAGAATCTTCTGCTAAGTAAATAGCCACCTCGGCAGGCAAGGCAATGATTTCTTCTTTTTGTAAAATAAAAGCATTTGAAAATGTTTTCAGCGCCACTTTATTATTTACATAAATAGATATAGCTGCTTTTTGATCATCAGTTCCAATGCCGTAAAGCTTACTGCCAGCCATACTAAAGCCACCATGGTAATCTACATTTTTAAAAAAATCTTTGATATCGTAATTTCTTTCGTAAGCTGTAAATTTTGGATATGTGGCATTTTCTGGCGTGTTATTGGTACTTAAACGATCTTCGAATCGGCCAGTCAAAGGCGTTTTAAATAATTGTTTGTGAAAAAAAGAAACAGAATCGGCTGTAAAATCGGCCTTAGTACAATCAATGCTATAATTTTTTAAAGTAGCATAAACCACCAAAGAATCTAAACCACCTCTCGTCCAATTTACTAAGCCTGTAGCTGCTTTCCAAGTTTTGCTTAAAGGATAATAAACTCCTTCTGTTTGGTAAATAACCGAACGATCTCCTCTCGAAGTTGTCATTAAATTAATTTTTCCAATGGTTTTAATTTTAGGAATCGAATCAAAAACCATTTCGAAATTTGTACTATTAAAAAACCATTGCACACTTTTAGATTTGTACAACATTTGGCCTTTAAAAAAATCTGCCGTAAAGTTTAAAAAACGACTTGCATTTTTGTTTTTCTGAGGAATTAAAGCATTTAGAATTTCGCTTGTCTTGGCAAATGCAGGTTTGTATTCGCTTAGCGCAATGTCGTTATAGGTCAACATCCAATCGAGGTATTCTGGTTCGGCTTTCATTTTGCGTGCAGCCATTTTATTAGCCAAAGCAAGCAATTGTTTTTGCTGTGCTGCATCGAAAACTAATTCGTAATTTTTTTGGAATACTTGAAAGGCATTTTTAGTTTCCTCGTTTACTTTTGCATCTTTAAAATACGCGTTTAATTCTGCAATAAATTGTGTAGGATCGGCCGAAAAGCTTTTAGGCTGTGCAATAGCGCGAAAAGTAAAAAAGAATAAAACGCAAACTATTAGCAATAACTTCTGCTTCATTGATCTATTAATTTAAATTGCTTTGTTAAATTTAGCTACCACCCAATTGTTTTTAGCCGAATGCATTTGATAAACCAAGCCGTTTTCACTTGCCGCTTGTTTTATAAAACTCAAATCTTCTTCGTAAAATCCACTGAACAATATAGTGCCGCCAGCTACTAAAGAGGCAGCGTAAGCGGCCATGTCGTTGATTAAAATATTGCGGTTAATATTGGCTAAGATTAAATCAAAACTTAATCCTTGAATATCTTTTGCATCGCCACAAATTACTTCCCCAATCACCTCGTTGATTTCGAAATTTTCTGTCGCGCTATTACTGGCAATGGGATCGTTGTCTATCGCAAGGATACTTTTTGCGCCTTTAAGGCTAGCGAGGATGGCCAGCACTCCGGTGCCACAGCCCATATCTAATACCGACAAACCTTTGACAGATAAGCCTAGTAATTGTTCGGCCATTTGCAAAGTGGTTTCGTGATGGCCAGTGCCAAATGCCATTTTAGGATGCATTTTAATTTGAAAAGGATACTGCGTTTGAATTGGATGAAAGTTAGCATAGATATATACTTGCTCACTCACAATTACGGGCGGAAAATT
>CANNIS010000011.1 GCA_947505035.1 Sphingobacteriales bacterium | reverse complement strand
TTTCCGAAAACACAACAGCAGCATTAAGCACCGAAGCAAATCCAAGTAAAAAAATAATTGGCCGTTCGGGATTTAAATTACCTACTATGGAAGAATTGAGCTCGGGAAGTTATGTGCCGCCAGTAGTGATTAAGGAAAAAGAAGTTTTACCTACTGAAGCCTTTAAAGCATCTGATTTCAAAATTTATTGGAATGAATGTATTCAAAGGTTAAAAAACAGAAACCTTGTTTCGTTAAACTCTTTACTCGAAAACCTCGACCCTATTGCCATTGGCGATTTTCAATATGAAATTACAGTGAGCAATAAAATTCAATCTGATTTATTCTTAACTGAAAAAGGCGCCATCAACCAACACCTTAGAACCTCCTTAAATAACCATTCCATTGATTTTCAAATCATCGTCGATCAAGATTTAACGGCCAATAAACCCTATACCACCTCCGAAAAATTCAAAGCCATGGCCGATAAAAAGCCTATATTATTATCCTTGAAGGATAAATTAGGTTTAGATTCGGAATATTAACAATAGCTTAATTCCCAAGCATTTTGACACAAAATTTTCTTGTTTACTCTTTTTAAAAATTGTAAATTTGCAGCTCAATTAATACAATTATGTCAAAGATAAAAGTTGCCAATCCGGTAGTAGAATTAGACGGTGATGAAATGACTAGAATTATCTGGGAATTCATCAAAAACAAATTAATCAATCCATATCTTGAATTAGATATTAAATATTTTGACTTGGGTATGGAGCACAGAGATGCAACTAACGACCAAGTAACCATTGATGCTGCAGAAGCGATCAAAAAATATAATGTGGGTATTAAATGTGCCACTATTACACCAGACGAAGAAAGGGTAAAAGAGTTTTCCTTAAAACAAATGTGGAAATCGCCTAATGGCACTATCAGAAATATTTTAGATGGTACGGTGTTTCGCGAGCCAATTGTAATGAATAATATTCCGCGTTTAGTTCCCAATTGGACTGCACCGATTTGTATTGGCCGTCATGCTTTTGGCGATCAATACCGTGCTACAGATTTTGTAACTAAAGGTAAAGGTAAATTAACCATCAAGTTTGAAGGCGAAGACGGAACCGTTATTGAACACGAAGTGTATCAATTTAAAGGAGATGGTGTGGCTTTGTCTATGTATAATACAGACGAATCTATTGAAGGATTTGCAAGAGCTTGTTTTAACCAAGCACTCAGTAAAAAATGGCCTTTATATTTATCAACCAAAAACACCATTTTGAAAAAATACGATGGTCGTTTCAAAGATATTTTTGAAAATATTTACCAAAAAGAATTCAAAGCTAAAATGGATGCTGCTGGTATTACCTACGAGCATCGTTTAATTGACGACATGGTTGCTAGTGCTTTAAAATGGAATGGCAATTTTGTATGGGCTTGTAAAAATTATGATGGTGATGTGCAATCGGATACCGTTGCGCAAGGCTTTGGATCTTTAGGTTTAATGACTTCTGTGTTAATTACGCCAGACGGCGGAACCATGGAAGCAGAAGCGGCACACGGCACGGTGACGCGTCACTTCAGAGATCATCAAAATGGCAAACCTACTTCTACTAATCCGATTGCATCTATATTTGCATGGACCAGAGGTCTTGCATTTAGAGGTAAATTAGATAATAACCAAGCGCTCATTAACTTTTGCGAAACACTTGAAAAAGTTTGTATCGAAACCGTTGAATCTGGTAAAATGACGAAAGATTTAGCTGTTTGTATTCATGGGAATAAAGTAAGCCATGGCGAACATTATTTATACACCGAAGAGTTTTTAGCCGCAATTGATGAAAACTTAAAAGCAAAAATCGGTAGCTAATTGCATTAATCGAATTGCTAAAAGGCTCAAAACCGAAAGTTTTGAGCCTTTTTTTATATGGAACAAAAAAGAGTATATTTAAACTTCCTAAAATATTTAATGATGAGAAAATTTTACCTATTGTTGTTTTTTGTTGCAATTGTTTTTCAAAATGCCAATGCACAAAAATACCTAAGTCCTATTTTTAATTACGATTCTATATTAAATGTAAAGTTTGGCTCAAATGTAACAGCCAATTCTTCTACACCAGAAGATCAACTATATGATATTTATTTACCCCTTGGCGACTCTGCTACTAAAAGACCTGTGGTATTTTTTACACATGGCGGATCTTTTTTATCAGGATCAAAAGAAACATCAGATGTTGTTGCACTTTGTAGAGCATTTGCAAAAAGAGGTTATGTAACCGTTTCGCAAAACTATCGTTTAGGTTACGAAAGTTTTGATGCCACTAATGCTAAGCGAGCTGTATGGCGTGCCATGCAAGATGGCAGAGCTGCTGTTAGACATGTGCGAGCACATGCTGCTCAATATTTAATTGACACCAATATGATTATTTATGGTGGTTCTTCTGCAGGAGGTTTTACCGCATTGCATGTTGCCTTTTTAGATGAGCCGCAAGAATTAGTTTTAGGTATAGATACCACTACTTATACCGGACCTGGAAGCCAAGGCCTAGGTAGTTTCAAAGGCACCACCAATAATTTATCTAATAGCGACGAAGTAAATGCAGTTATTAATTTGTGTGGCGCCATTGGTGACACCTCGTGGATTCAACTAAAAGATAAAAATATTCCAGTGCTGAATATGCATGGCACTGCAGATAATACTGTTCCTTATGGAACGGCAGTTATTAAATTATTTAGCACTATTCCTTTATTAAATGTAAGCGGTAGTAGCAGTATTAGAAAGGCATTGAATGATAAACAAATAGTCAATCGTTTTTATACTTTTTGCGGACTAGACCATGTTCCTTTTTTGGGCACGACTGCTGTACAAAAAAGATGGATGGATACGACTGTTTTATTCATCAGTCAGTTTTTATATTATGATGTATTGAAATTGAGTGCAGTAAACCCATATGCAACCGTTCAAGAAATTGATAGTGCGGATTGTTCTACAACTGGTATTTATGCAACACCCATTTCTGCTGCTAAAATCTCGCCAAATCCAACACAGCATAGTGTTTTAGTAGAATTAAAAAACAGCAATGCAATGCTTCAGCAAATTGCCATTATGGATTTAACTGGCCGTGTGGTAGGCTTACATAACATTTACAATGAAAATCAAACAACTGTTGATTTGCAAAATTTTGATAATGGAATTTATTTGATGAAAATAATTACCAGCGAAGGGATGATGATAGAAAGAATTATCAAAGAATAATTATTGCTTTACTAATGGCAAAAATTTCTGCCAGAAATTATCTTGAGGAAGTGCAGCGAAGAGTTGCATTTCCTCTTTTTTTACCGGGTGCATAAATTTTACACTGTGCGCATGCAAACAAATACTTTTGTCTTTATTTCCACGAGGGTAACCGTATTTATTATCGCCCACTATTGGACAATTCATCGAAGCCAATTGCACCCTAATTTGATGTGGCCTTCCTGTTATAGGATTAACTTCTAATAAATAAAAGCCATCTAATTCTCCAATTAATTTATAATTCAATTCCGAACGCATGCTATTGGGCACTTCTTTTTCGTATGCCTTGGTTACATTTGTTTCGGGATTTTTAATGAGCCAATGCACTAGATTGCCTGCATTTGCAGCTGGCTTATTGCGAACAACTGCCAGGTATTTTTTTTCAATTTCTCTGTTCTTGAATTGCTCGTTCATGCGTTCCAATGCCTTGCTGGTGCGCGCCATTAATACTAAACCACTTACTGGTCTATCGATACGATGAATAACTCCCATGAAAACTTCGCCAGGTTTTTGGTATTTTTCTTTGACATAGGCTTTGGCTAAATCGGATAAAGGGGTATCTCCTGTTTTATCTCCTTGCACTAATACACCTGCATCTTTATTAATGACTAATAAATGATTGTCTTCAAAAATAATTTGCATGATGAATTAGTATTGTTCCTTTTCGTTCGGAAAATCAAGCGTTTTTACATCCTTGATATAAGATTTAACCGCCCCATTAATTTCTTCAAATAAATTTAAATACTGTCTGAGAAAACGCGGCTTAAAACCTTTTGTTAATCCTAATAAATCATTCACTACTAAAACTTGACCATCAACATCGGCGCCTGCGCCTATGCCAATAACTGGAATGGTTAATTCTTTAGCAACAAGTTTAGCCAAACTTGCTGGAATTTTTTCTAGCACCAAAGCAAAGCAACCTGCTTGCTGCAATACTTTTGCATCTTCGATTAATTTTGTTGCTTCGGCTTGTTCTTTTGCCCTTACGGAATAAGTACCGAATTTATAAATAGACTGAGGGGTTAAGCCTAAGTGCCCCATCACGGGTACACCTGCAGAAATAATTCTATCAATAGATTCTTTTACTTCTGCCCCGCCTTCTAATTTAACAGCATGCGCTCCCGACTCTTTCATAATTCTAATGGAAGACTGTAAAGCTTCTTTAGAATTTCCCTGATAAGAACCAAAAGGTAAATCTACCACAACCAATGCGCGCTTAACTGCTCTGACAACAGCAGATGCATGGTATATCATTTGATCTAAAGTAATGGGTAAAGTTGTTTCGTGACCGGCCATTACATTCGATGCCGAATCACCCACCAATAATACATCGATTCCCGCTTCGTCTAAAATTAAGGCAGTCGAATAATCGTATGCGGTTAACATGGCGATTTTTTCTTTTTTAGACTTCATTTCCTGAAGCGTATGGGTCGTAATTCGTTTACTTTCTTTATGTACAGACATATGGGATAATATTATTTTTCGGTAATTATTGAATAGGATGATGGATGCGCCAAATTTACTTTTTAGCTATTACAGAAGTAAAAGTCCGATTTTTAAATTGATCTTTCAAAAAAAGCGGAAGAATAGTTGAAAATTATTACCTTTGCATTCGATGAAAACACTCCAAAAATGCATTGATTTTTGCTCAATCGGAAACGATCCAAATTAATCATTTACGGAACAACGGCTTTGTAATAACTACAAGGCCTTTTTTATACCCAAAAACAAAAATGTAATATGGCAGAAATTAGCAGCATCCCGGCAATATTGCTTTTAGCAGACGGCAGCGTATTTAAAGGTAAAGCAGCAGGAAAAATTGGTACCACCACCGGCGAAATATGTTTCAATACCGGAATGACTGGTTATCAAGAAATTTTCACCGACCCTTCTTACTTTGGACAAATTATGGTGACCACCAATGCACATATTGGTAATTATGGAATTGCCGAAGCAGATGTGGAATCGGAATCGATAAAGATTGCCGGATTGGTTTGTAAAAACTTTAATGTTGGCTTTTCTAGAAAAATGGCAGAAAAATCTATTCAAGATTATTTATCAGAAGATCATATTGTGGGCATATCTGATGTTGACACCAGACAATTGGTGCGTCATATTAGAGCCAAAGGCGCAATGAATGCCATTATCTCTTCAGAGAATTTTACTATTGAAGAATTACAAGAAAAATTAGCTGGTACACCTTCTATGGATGGCTTAGAATTATCCTCTATTGTTAGCACCAAAACAGCCTATGTTTTAGGTAACGAAAATGCCAAAAAGAAAGTGGCTGTTTTAGATTTAGGGATTAAGAAAAATATTTTAAGATGCTTTAATGATCGCGATGTTTTGGTAAAAGTTTTTCCAGCTAAAACTTCTTTTGAAGAAATGAAAGCTTGGAATCCCGATGGTTATTTTATTTCGAACGGCCCCGGAGATCCAGCTGCAATGCCATATGCCATTGAAACCGTAAAAAATATTTTAGCCGCCGATCAGCCAATGTTTGGTATATGTTTAGGCCATCAATTATTAGCTCAGGCCAATGGCATTCGTACTCATAAAATGTTCAACGGTCACCGAGGGTTAAATCATCCGGTAAAAAATATCATCATCAATCATTGCGAAGTAACTTCTCAAAATCACGGTTTTGGGGTGGTACCAGAAGATGTAAAAAAATCTGAATTAGTAGAAATTACCCATATCAATTTAAATGATCAAAGTATAGAAGGCCTCCGAGTAAAAGGTAAGAAAGCATTTTCAGTACAATACCATCCAGAATCATCTCCGGGCCCACATGATTCGAGGTATTTATTTGATGATTTTGTAGCTATGTTAAATTAATTTTTCATTCAATTAATAAAAAAAGATATGAGTATAATTATTGATGTTCGTGCTAGACAAATTCTAGACTCAAGAGGAAATCCTACCGTTGAAGTAGAAGTATTAACAGAAAATGGGATGATGGGTAGAGCCGCGGTTCCATCGGGCGCTTCAACTGGTACACACGAAGCAGTAGAATTAAGAGACAACGATAAAAAGGTTTACCTTGGAAAAGGTGTTTTAACTGCGGTTAAAAATGTAAATGAAAAGTTAGCCCCTGAATTACAGGGCATGGATGTATTCAATCAAAACAGTATAGACGGTTTGATGAATGCCATAGATGGCACGGAAAACAAAGGAAATATTGGTGCAAATGCAATTTTAGGAGTTTCTATGGCGGTTGCCAAAGCTGCAGCTTTAGAATCTCGTCAACCTTTGTACCGCTATATTGGTGGCGTGAATGCGAACACTCTTCCAATTCCAATGATGAATATTTTAAATGGCGGTGCACATGCCGACAATAAAATAGATTTTCAAGAATTTATGGTGATGCCAATTGGAGCGGCTAGTTTTTCGGAAGGATTAAGAATGGGAACAGAAATTTTCCATCATTTAAAAGCGGTACTGAAGAAAAAAGGATACTCTACCAATGTGGGAGACGAAGGTGGTTTTGCGCCAAATATTGGTTCGAATACAGAAGCCATCGAAATTGTTTTACAAGCGATTGAAGTAGCAGGTTATCGTCCAGGCGAAGATGTTTTTATTGCCATGGACGCAGCTGCATCAGAATTATACAAAGCAGACGAAGGCGTTTATCATTTTCATAAATCGGGTGGCGAGAAACTAACATCGGCAGAAATGGTTAATTACTGGACTGATTGGTGTAAAAAATATCCAATAATTTCTATCGAAGATGGCTTAGCAGAAGACGACTGGAATGGTTGGGCTGCATTGACCAGAAGCATTGGCGCAAGTACGCAAATTGTTGGCGACGATTTATTTGTTACCAATGTAAAAAGATTAGCTACTGGAATTGAAAAAGGTATTGCTAATTCTATTTTAGTAAAGGTGAATCAAATTGGTTCTATTACCGAAACAATTGATGCAGTAAATTTAGCACACAGCAATGGCTACACCTCTGTAATGAGCCACAGAAGCGGCGAAACAGAAGATACCACTATTGCAGATTTAGCAGTTGCATTAAATTGCGGACAAATAAAAACAGGTTCGGCATCGAGATCAGACCGGATTGCAAAGTATAATCAGTTGTTGCGTATCGAAGAGGAATTAGGAAGCAACGCTTATTATATTGGTAAAGATTTTAAATTCTTGAAACGATAATTTTATTTTGCGATTTCTCAAAGGTTTTTTATCTTTAAATGTTAATATGTTGAAAATTAAGATTGATTAAAATCAATTAAGATTATTTTCTTTGTATTGAAACATAAAACATGAAAACCGCTTGTGGTTAGAATTATTATGAGGACAGATGTTAACAAGCGGGCATCTGTCCTTTTTTTTGCTTAAAAATGAAAAAGTTACTGTCTATTTTAAAAAACAAATATTATATAAGCCTTGGCATATTTATTGTTTATATGCTGGTGTTTGATAGAAACGATTTAATTAGTCAATACGAACACTATAAAGATTTAAAATTACTAGAAGATCAACGCGCATATTATATCAAAGATATTGCAATCATGCAAAAAGATTTGTCAGATCTTACCACCGATCAAAATAGATTAGAGCAATTCGGAAGAGAAAAATACCTGATGAAAAAAGACAACGAAGATGTTTTTGTGATTGTTAAAATTCCAAGAAAAGATTCGGTCGAAAAGAAAAAGAGATTCTACTTTTTTTAAACTTGGCTAAGGCTTATCGCTGCGATCTCCCGACGCACCTTAACATCTAGTAATAGCCCAAACGCTTCCTGCTAAACCATTCTAGCCCAGCTAAAGCAAGCAAAAGAGCCAAACCCCAAGGAAAATCAATCAATTCATCGCTGCTAGTTTGCGCATAGGCCAGCTTTTTGTAATTCGCATTAGCCAATAACGAATCGGCTAATTCGCTTAATTGCGTGTCTTTAAAACACAATCCACCTGTCTGCTTTGCCATTTGCGCCAACATATCGAAATCAGCCCTTGTATTTGATTGTTCTAATTGATTGACCCTAATTGTAAAGTTGCCTTTGTCTTTGTACTGAGTGGTGCCTAATTGCGTTTTAGCCTCAAAATTATAATCGCCAGCTGGCAGCGCAGCAATAATTAAATCATAATTAATGGCGTTTTTTGCAAACACATAATCAAACGCCTGTCCTTTACTATTTTTAATTTTCAATTGTACATCTGGCGAATTGATACTTTGGTAACTATCGTTATATAAAGTAGCATGAAAATTTAGCTCCTCACCTTCGAGTAGATTTTTATTCTCCAGCCGCACATTAAACTTTCTGTTATCAGATTGCAACACCAAAAACTGTATGGTTTTTTGAATTAATTCTGTCACTGCGTGGTCGTTGTTCGCTAATTCAAAATTAGCTAAACGCCAGCGCCAGATGCCATCACCAAAAAGTGTTGCCGACTTACTATTTTGTTGCGTTTCAAAACTCAACAAGGGTAAAGTTGTAGCAACATTTCCGATTTGTTGCTGGAGCAATAATTGTGCATTGCCTTGTATTTGGTGATTCCCAAATGGTGCATTTAACGGAGGCAATTGTGGAAGTATATTTTTTGTTTCGTCAGATAAATTGAAAAAATAAAATTCCTCGTTTACTAAAGCAGTTGCTTCGGATGTTTTTGAATTACTACCAAATATTTTATTTGCGTTGGCTTGTCTATTATATAAATCGATATAGGTTTGGGGCCCTAGTATATATAAAATCGGGATACTTAATTCTTTTGCCGTTTGCAGCACATCGAAAGCAGCTTGATTACCCGAAGGCAATTGATGTAAAATTAACAACTGATATTTAGCTAAATCTTTGCTGTTCACTTCTTCGTCTATCAAGGTGCTTAATTCGTAATGCTGATTTGCCGTAACTATGGTATGGAGTGCCGCTAAATCTGGGTGCGCCGCATTAGCAAGTAGCAAAATTTTCTTTTTACTCTCTAAAACATTTACATAAAATTGAAAAGTATTATTGTATCGATTTTGCTCTCCGGCTAATGATTGCACTTTTACGGCATAGGTTTGCAATCCTACTGTTGATGCAGTAATACTATATGGCACCGTGCAAAAAAAATCATCTTGATTAATATTGACTAAAGATTTACTAATCAGTTTTTCTTTTTGATATATATGGACCGAAGCCTTTTGACCTTTAAGTGCATAAGCCTTCAAGTTTACATTGACAGGGAATTGCGCATCTTTAAAAACCACCTCGTTTACTTGCACATCTTTAATAGAGATATCTTTTTGCGCCCGAGGATCTCCCATGCAAACAGTATAAACAGGAAAGGCTAATTGCTGTGCTGCAGTAAGCGGCTGTTGTCCTATATTATTTATGCCATCTGATGCAAGTACAACCGCGGCAATATTTCGATTGATGGCACTCTTTTCAATTTGCTGAAATGTAGCAGCAATAGCTGTTTTAGGGGCTGAGAAATTTGGCTTTTGAATTGCAAATGAAATAGACTCGCCAAAGTTTCCTATTTGAACGTCAAACTTGTCGGCACATTTTTCTTTAAACTTGATTAAGTCTGCTAAATATTGATTCTGATAAAAATCCTTTCGATTGCTTTGCAATAAAGAAGCGGAGTTGTCTTGCGCAAAAATAATGATTGGTTTTTCTTCTCGGCTACTAGTAGAGGTAATGAATGGAGAAAATAAAAAAACCATTAACATAAACACGATTAACCAACGGGATGCTGCTAATAATCTTCGTGCAGATTTACTAAAATGTTTAGCTGGATAATAAAGTAAAAAGGCATAAGCACTTGCGATGAAAATACAAAGCAATAACCACCAAGCGGAGTGTTCAGAAAAATGGATTGTGGTATGCAACATGCTATTCATAAACGCATGCTAATTTACATTTTTTTATGGATTTGCGTGTGCTACTATCTCGACATTCCGCCACAAACAGCAATCGTTTGACCGCTGATATAACTTCCCATATCAGATGCTAAAAACAAGGCAACATTTGCAACGTCGCTTGTTTCACCCATTCTTTGCAAAGGAATTGTTTTACTCCAAGCGGCTACCATTTCGGGCGCCAAGGCGTCTGTCATTTCTGTTTTAATGAATCCTGGAGCGATGGCATTACACCTGATATTTCTAGAACCTAACTCTTGTGCAATAGATTTAGTAAATCCAATGATACCTGCTTTTGAAGCGGCATAATTTGCTTGACCTGGATTTCCTTGTAAACCAACGATAGAAGTCATGTTAATAAAAACGCCACTTCTTTGGCGCATCATTACTTTACTTGCTGCTTTGGTAACATTAAATATTGATTTTAAATTGACGGTCATTACTTCGTCCCATTGTGCTTCGGTCATGCGCATCAATAAACCATCTTTGGTTATACCTGCATTGTTTACCACAATATCAATGGTGCCAAAATCCGCTACGATATCATTTATTAATTGTTCAGCTGCGTTGAAATCTGATGCATCGGAACGATAACCTTTTACATTTGCGCCAGTAGCAGAAAGCTCTTTGGCTAAGGCTTCGCCTTTTTCTACAGATGATAAATAAGTAAAGGCTACGTTGGCTCCTTGATCCGCAAAAAGTTCAGCAATTTTTTTCCCGATCCCTTTGGATGCGCCTGTAATTAAAGCGGTTTTACCAGATAATAAATTCATTTATAATTTGTTTTATTAAAAGTACTACTTGCAAGCTTAAATTCCTATAGCATAAATGTGCATACTAGTTTTATGTTTTAATTTTTATAAAAGACCTGCTTTTTGCAATTCTTCTTTCATGGCTACGCCAATTGTAGCCGGAGATTCCACTACCCTGATACCACATTCGCGCATAATTTTCATTTTTGCTGCAGCGGTATCGTCTGCTCCACCAACAATAGCACCCGCATGACCCATTCTTCTACCTGCTGGTGCAGTTTGACCCGCAATAAAACCAACTACTGGTTTTGTACCATGGTTTTTAATCCACATAGCAGCTTCTGCTTCCATTCCACCGCCAATTTCGCCAATCATAATAATACCATCGGTATCGGGGTCGTTCATTAATAACTCAACCGCTTCTTTGGTTGTAGTCCCAATAATTGGATCACCACCAATACCAATTGCAGTTGATTGACCTAAACCTAATCTGGTAATTTGATCAACCGCTTCGTACGTTAGGGTTCCAGACTTAGAAACAATCCCAACTCTACCTGGTTGAAAAATAAATCCTGGCATAATACCAACTTTGGCTTCGCCTGCAGTCATTACTCCTGGGCAGTTTGGGCCAATTAATCGGCAATCTTTATCAGATAAATAAGCCTTTACCAAAATCATGTCTTTGGTTGGAATACCTTCTGTGATACAAATTATAACTTTAATACCCCCATTCGCTGCCTCCATAATTGCATCTGCAGCAAAAGCTGGAGGAACAAAAATAATAGAAACATTTGCACCAGTTTGTGCAACCGCATCTACTACCGTATTAAATACTGGTTTCTCTAAATGGATAGCACCACCTTTTCCGGGCGTAACACCACCTACTACATTGGTACCATAGGCTAACATTTGACCAGCATGGAAGCTACCTTCGCTACCTGTAAAACCTTGTACAATAACTTTGGAATCTTTATTGACTAAAACACTCATTGTTTTTTATTATAAATTATGCTGCAAAACTAATAAAATTTAAATAATCCGCTACTATTGATTTCGATATTCTATATCCCCTTGACATTGAATTGCAAGGCAACCAATTTGCTATATATTCCGCCCATTTGAAGTAATGCTTGGTGATTGCCCATTTCTGCAATTTCGCCTTTATCAATTACCAAAATTTTATCGGCATGTTGAATGGTGGATAATCGATGTGCAATTACAATACAAGTGCGCCCAGCCATAAGTTTTTTGATGGCCGTTTGAATAAGTAATTCTGTTTCAGTATCGACTGAAGAAGTGGCTTCGTCTAAAACCAAAATTTTAGGATTATAAACCAAAGCCCTAATAAAAGAAATGAGTTGCCCTTGACCAACCGATAAGGTAGCCCCACGTTCCATCACATTGTAATCATAATTGCCTGGCAATTGCATGATAAAATCGTGCGCGCCAACTTCTTTAGCCGCAGCAATAACTTGCGCTCTGGAAATAGCTTTATTTTTTAAGGTAATGTTTTCGTGAATAGTGTCGGAGAATAAAAAAACATCTTGCAAAATGGTCGCAATACTACTGCGTAAAAAAGATAATTCGTATGCTTCAATATTGATGCCGTCTAAGGTGATGCTTCCCGAATTGATATCGTAAAGACGATTTAATAAATTAATGATGGAAGATTTTCCCGCGCCTGTAGCCCCTACCAATGCAAGCGTTGAGCCAGCGGGTAAATCAAATGAAATATTTTTTAATACATAATTTGCCTCATTATAGGCAAAAGAAACGGATTGAAATGCAATGGCACCATTAAGCGTATCGGGTTGCAAAACGCCTTCGTTTTTAGTTTTTAAATCGGTGTCTAATACCTTAAAAATTCTTTCTGCACTCACCATACCCATCTGTAAAGTATTGAACTTATCTGCTAATTCTCTAATAGGTCTGAATAACATATTTAGATACATAATAAAAGAAACAATTACGCCTAAGGAAACTGCATCTTGCATCACTTCTTTTGAACCATACCAAACCAATATTCCTAACGAAGTAGCAGACATTAATTCTACTACTGGAAAAAAAATAGAGTAATACCAAACTGATTTAATATGGGCCTCCCGATGACGAAGATTAATGGCTTCGAAATTTGCTTGCTCTTGCTTTTCGCGATGAAACAACTGAATGATTTTCATGCCCGATATGTGCTCTTGTAAAAAAGTATTGAGTTTAGCTACCTCTGTTCGCACTTCTTGAAAGGCAACTTTCGTTTTTTCTTTAAAAACATAAGTGGCAAGTAAAAGAAAAGGAATGGTACTTAAACTAATTAAAGTTAATCGCCAATCCACGAAAAGCATTACCGACACCAATACCGCTATCTGCAAGATATCACCAATGATAACGAGTAGACCTTCCGAAAAAATATCTGCAATGGTTTCTAAATCGGAAACACTTCGAGTAACTAAAGTGCCAATGGGTGTATGATCAAAATAACTTAATTTTAAACTCAATAAATGATTGACTATTTTTTTACGAAGATCTAAGATGGCCGATTGGCCTAGTAAATTAGTAAGTAGCGTGTGGTAATATTGAAATAACATTTGTATAATTAAAACTAATAGCATAGCTAAAACCATCCAAATTAAAGCCAGCAAATTTGATTCAAAAATAAAATGATCGATGGTATATTGAACCATGTATGGTCTTACGGGTGCAATTACCGCAAGCACAATTGTTAAAAAGACAGCCTTGTAAAATACGATTTTATAAGGCTTCACAAATTGAAAAACCCTTATTAATAATTTTGTGTTAACGATTTGCCCTGTTGCCATTTTCGGTTTTATTACAATTCGTTAGCTAAATATCCTATTGGGTAATCTACCGATACTAAAGCTAAACCATTTGCGGGTACGGATGTTCCGGCCTTTGAACGATTTCTGCTTTCTAAAATGATTTGCAAATCGGCTAAATTAATGCGGCCAATTCCCACGTCTAAAAGTGTTCCAACTATTGCTCGCACCATATTTCTTAAAAACCGATTGGCAGAAATTTTAAAAATAAAACCTTCTGGTGTTTGCTCCCAATAGGCATAATTAATTTTACATATGCTGGTACCTGAGCCCGTATGCGCTTTGCTAAAACATTCAAAATCTTCGTGCTTGATTAATACAGCCGCGGCAGCATTCATCAATTCGATATCTGGTTTGTTTTTAAAATTAAAGTAATAACTCTGTGCATCTATAAATGGATTCTTAAAAAAATGCATGCGGTATTCGTAACCGCGAGCAGTTGCATCAAAACGTGCATGCGCATCATCATGGACCAATACAAATCTTTTAGCCACAATGTCTATGGGTAACATGCCATTTAAATTGGTGATTAAATTGTCGGTGATGTTTTTACTCGAATCGAAATGCACATAAAATTGACTTGCGTGCACGCCCGCATCTGTTCGGCCACAGCCCAATGTATAGACTGGTTCCGACAGCAAGGCACTCAATTTTTGATCTAGCACTTCTTGCACAGTAATTGCGTTTGGCTGCAATTGCCAACCGTGATAGGCTGTACCTAAATAAGCTAATTCTAAAAAATAGCGCATCTTATCTAATTCGATCTGCTGCCCTAACTTTTTCTTCGTCTTTACGAATCGCTTTTGCAGCCATTGCCGTAAATAAGATTGCAACACTTGGCAAGGCAACGCCTAAACCCATGCGCACTTGTGTAATACCCGCCGCCGTAATTTGCTGTTGCAAAGAAGATAATAAATAAATTACAAAGGCAAATTGCGCAATGACTAAAATTCTTGTAATACCTACTTGCCTTTTTCTATTGTTAAATTGAAAAATGGTAAACAATAAAAAAAGTGAAAGTGCAGCAGCAATAAACATGCGTACAAAATTAAATGTTTGCAATTCGTAAATTTCTGTGCTTACGTTTTTTACGTAACTACCTTGAATGGTAATTTTAGCGTCTACTAATTGTGCATTGGCAATTTGTTGATAGTGATAAATTGGCACAAAAAATAATACCATTAGCGCAATTGCTGCTAAGAATAAATAAAGTGTTTGAATTCGTTGTATCATGATTATTTAAAAAAGTAAAATTAAAGGAATTTGATGAAAAAACACGCCTAACAGTAATTTTATTAAACAAAAAAAGAGCAGGCTTTAAACCTGCTCTTTTATTATTAAAGCGAATGGATTACCATTTACCGCCTCTTGAATCTTTGTCTTTGCGTTCTCTTCTAGGTGCACCGCTTGAAGAATTCGAACCGCCTGTGCTTCCAGCACTTGACGATCTTCTTTCTGAAGAATAGCCTCTGCTTTCGCCGCCTCGACTATCTGAACTTCTGCTTTCGCCGCCACCGTAAGATCTGCGTTCGCCGCCACCGCCGCCGCCGCCATACGATTTGCGTTCGCCGCCACCATATGATTTGCGCTCACCGCCGCCGCTGCCATAAGATTTGCGCTCACCGCCTCCACCGTAAGATCCTCTCGAACGACTTCTTCCTCTATCTCCACCACCGCTATCTTGTGAAACTTCAATTCTTACATTTCTACCTTTAAAATCTACGCTCTTAAATGCAGCTTGTACTTGCTCTAATACTTCGTTTTCTACTTCGAAGAAAGAATACACTCCTTTAATATCAATTTTACCAACGAGGTCTCCTTTGATACCAGAAGTATTACATACAAAGCCTAATAATTCACCTCTATTGAATTCATCAACAGAACCTAAATTAATAAATAAGCGCGTGTGCGTACCACTTTTTGCACTTCCCATCGAATTTCTATCTGATGAACGATCATCTGCTTTCGCATTTAAATCTGGTGCATTGCGATAGTAATCTAAGAAACGATTAAATTCTAAAGAAGCAAATCTTTTGATTACATCTTCTTTTGATAAATCACCCAACTCATCGTAAATACGTTGCATATACTGATCAATTTGCTCATCGTTTACTTGTACATTATGCACACGATGAACTAAAGAGAACAACTGTTTTTCACAAACATCAAACGAAGTTGGCACTTCTGCTAAAGTAAATTTCGATCCAAGTTGTCTTTCAATTTGACGAATCTTACCAATGTCTCTTGAAGTAATAATTGCCAATGAAGTTCCTGTTTTTCCTGCTCTTGCAGTACGACCACTTCTGTGTGTGTAATTTTCGATTTCATCTGGTAAAGAGAAATGCACTACGTGAGTTACATTGTCTACATCGATTCCTCTTGCAGCTACATCTGTTGCAACTAAAATTTGCAAAGACCTATCGCGGAATCTTTTCATTACCCTGTCGCGTTGTTGTTGTGATAAGTCACCATGCAAAGAATCTGCATTGTACCCATCTTTCATCAACATCTCCGCAATTTCTTGCGTTTCAATTTTTGTTCTTGAAAAAACAATAGCAAAAATATCAGGATTATAATCTACTAATCTTTTTAACGCTGCGTATTTGTCGCGAGGACGAACCACATAGTATTCGTGATTAATATTAACATTACCAGCATTTTTTGTACCTACTGTTAATTCAAAAGGATTCTCCATGTAATTTTTAGCAATACGACGAACCTCTGCAGGCATCGTTGCCGAAAATAACCATGTAAATTTATCATCTGGAGTATTTGATAAAATACTATTGATGTCTTCTTGAAAACCCATGTTTAACATTTCATCGGCTTCATCTAAAACAACAGATTTTACTTCTGAAAAATTAACTGCTTTTCTATTGAGTACATCCAGCATTCTACCAGGAGTAGCCACCACAATGTGTGCGCCTCTCTTGATGTCTTTTAACTGAGTTACAATACTAGCACCTCCGTACACGGCAACAACATTTAAGTCGTCGAGGTATTTACCGTAATTTTTAAGATCGTTCGTAATTTGTAAACATAACTCACGCGTCGGGCATAATATTAATGCCTGCGGATGTTTACTTCGAAGATCTATCTGTTCTAACAGTGGGAGGCCAAATGCGGCAGTTTTCCCTGTTCCTGTTTGTGCCAGACCGACAAAGTCGCGATCCCCCTTTAATAAGACGGGAATGGATTGTTCTTGTATAGGCGTCGGCGAGACAAAGCCGATTTCTACAATTGCCTTTACAATTTTAGGACTGACACCCAATTGTTCAAATGGGTTCATTAAAATATAGTTTAAAGCGATCGCCTCTTGCGAAAGCCGCCGCAAAGATAGGCTTTTATTTGGCAAGTAGCAATAGTTTAGCAACTTATGTTTTAAAAAGCCCGAATGGAGGCTTTAAAGCATTTAATTGAAGCTATTTAAAATCGTGTTAATTGATAAATTCGGTGCTTAATTTGAATCGAGTAACCCTGCCATTGCCCGCATCACACACATATAGAATTTGATTATGATAAGCTACTGCAACTGGTCTGTTAAATTGTTTAGGGCCTAAACCGCTGCCTCCAAAAGAAACTTTGATGTATTTTTTTGCTGCATAACCTGGAGGCGGCTGAATACCTTCTAATCCATTTAACGAAAATAAATAAACAGAATCTTTGGCCGCATCTGCCACAAAAATAAAATTACTACCATCGCCCGCAATGGTCACCCCTACTGGCGAAGTAAATTTATCAGGTGAATATATAAAACCATTTGCTTTGGAAGTGTCTTGTCCTGCAAGCGCCGTGTTTAAAGAATAGCTCGAGCCAAATTCGGAAGAAACAAAACTAATATATTGTGTTTTGATAGTTGTTCCAGTATTAACAGAAGTAAATATGAAATCGCCGCCTTGCTTTACAATTGGCGATTGCGGTCCTTTTGCAAGGGTGGTAATGGCAAATGGTTTTTTAAAATAATCGCTCATCAATCCTTGTGCTGTTTGCACATTAACGGTTGTTACAAATTTATCATTCGAATTAAAAACAAGCACCGCATCATCTGGCCCACCAATTTGTGTCGGCGAATTAGAGGGTCCTGATCGAGTGATATAATAATTATTATCGGCCATGATACTAATCGCATTAAAATGCGTAGCGGTATCTGAAGTGGTAAAACTTGTTTTAAAATAAAATGGATGAATAGTTCTTTTAACAAGTTTTGCTTTTGCTAATCCATAACCATCGGATGAAGCTAACTCATATCTGAATACCGCATCTAGCTTAAATGTATTACCATTGATTAAAGTGTCTATCGCACCTAAAGCTAATAGATTAAGGCTTCTATCCATTGCAACAGACTTTAAACCTGGGATACTTAATTGTGAAATTTTCTTTCCACTTTGATCGAAGCAATAAACAATTGATCTTCCTTGATCTGCAATATAGACCAACTCATCGTAGCCTACAAAAACAGCACTTGGATAATCGAAATCTTTTAAGGCAGGTTGAATGGGAACAAATGCAATGGGTTGCTCGTCGTAATTAGGTACATCAATAAAACTTAAATTTGTTTTATCCCCAAATGGATTTTCACAACTTGTAAAAAAAGCAATTACGAAAAATAAGATGAATATTTTTTTTATAGATTCTACCATTACCTTGTCTCTTTAGTTAATGTAATTGCTACCCCAATTTGTTGCGCAAAACCCAAATTTGGATGTGGATCTGCAGCATAAATTATATTTAATGGGTAGCGTCCAAAATGAGTACGAATACCTGCACCAAATGTTGGTGTGGTTTGGTCTTTTAATCCTAGCTTGTAGCCTGCTCTTACAAAAAACATATCCATCCAACTATATTCTATACCTAAACGAATGTTTTCTGAATTATCGTTTGGATGTTGCAACTCTGCTGCAACTAAGAGTTGATTTCTGCCAGATTTATAGGGCACAAGTGAAACCCCCATTTTAAATAGTGTTGGCGCTGCATAAGCGTTGATATCTTCTGCCGAATTATTGAAAGCAACTAAGGTATTTGTTTCTCCATCTATTTTTGTATTGATACCAAAATTAGAAAGCAATACGGCAAATTTTAAATCTTTAAAATCTGTTTTATACAAAAATCCTAAATCAACAACGCCAGTATGTGCGCTGTAATTATCAATGCCTTCGTAAACATATTTAGCAGAAATTCCATAACTGAAATAATCAGAAAGAATTTTACTATAACTAAGACCTAAAGCTAAATTTTGTCCATAAAAAAATTCGCCAGTTCCGTAAGGTTGAAATTCAGTGCGTTTTTCCATGGCATCGGTTCGGTAACTTTGCAATTGAATTGCCCAAGCGCTATAATGTTTGGTTGGTAACACTGCCGCTAAATAACTGGTATTTGCACCTGCATAATATTGTTGAGATGATAAAGCAAAACTCAAATCTTTGATGTCAATTAATGCCGCAGGATTTGCAGCTGCAGCGTATGCGTCGCCCGGCATTGCAGCGCTGGCGCCGGCCATAGCCGTTGCCCTTGGATTGTAATTTAATTTTAAAAAATTAAATGCCGAAGTGCCCGCTCTTTGACCACCTAAATTTGGCATCAATTGCGCATGCACCAGCATACTACTCATCATACACATCAACATGATTAAGTATTTTTTCATTTCAATATTTTTATAAATAAAATAATTCATTTGTATTTAATTAAAACTGCCAACTAATTCCTGCCAACACTTGCCTTGGGGTTAAAAACCTTGCAGGGTTAAATGGTGGCACCCCATTGTCTTGTGGGTCTGGATACATTGGATCGCGATAAGTATTAGGCAGCGGATCGCCGTATTCATAAGCTTTTCCTGTTATAGGATTAATAATGGCCGCGTTTTTATTATTAAAAATATTTTTAAATTCTATACTTAAACTAATTTGTTGACCTCTTTTAATTGAAATGTCTTTGGTGATTTTTAAATCTGTATTCCACCAAGCAGTGCCTAATTTACTAAATGGATTCAATTCGTCTGGTTCGTATATAGGTCTGCCATTTGGCTCTACTCCATTTTGATAATAAGGTGTATATCTTAAACCAGATTTATAAGTTGAATTTAAAAACACCCTTACTTTATTAAAATTTACACGTCCAATATGAAAGGAAGTGTCTGGTTTAAATACAATCATTAATTTTAAATCCAGGGGTCTGTCCCAAGCTAAGTACTGCTCTACCGTTGGCGAAACAGAACCTGTTTGTAAAATTTGTAATTGCGATTCTTGTGCAGAGTTAGATTTACCAGTTGCTATTTGATAGGCCGCACTAAAAGTGGTACTCAAATATTTTTGCACTCTTCTATTCAAGGTTAATTCGAAGCCACGAATTCTTGCATAATCTTGATTGATATTAAAATTCTTTTCGACAAATCGACCGGTTTGGTCTTTCACAATAATTCTTCTACTTACGATATAATCAAATTTATCATTATAAAATGCAGTAGCAGTAATAGCAAAATTAGCGGTTACTTGTGTTTTTATTCCCACTTCGTAAGAAACGGTTACTTCGGGATTTAAATCTGGATTACCCAAGTTTGCTAAGAACGATCGGTTTTGATAAACAGGATCTAAACCTGCATATACAAAGCGCGGATGTGGTAATCTACTAAGGTGTCCGTAGTTAAAATACAAAACATTATTTTCTGAAACAGGAAACGAAATTCTAAGTTTTGGTAACAACCTGAATTTTGTTCTGCGTCCAAATATTTCGGTACTGTTTTTAATATAAGATTCTCTAATGGCAGCAATAACAGGAGCATTAGGATCTGCCACTGCTTGATCTGCAAATTTACCCGGCATCCAATAATTTAATCGTATACCTGCATTGACAATGATTCCCTTATAACGTAATTCATCTTGAAAAAACAAACCACCTGTTGCTGGATTTACTTTCCAAATATCGTTGGATTGCCCAATACTTGACGAAGCAGTGGTGGTGGTATCATCAATAATAATCGGTGCACCAATCCATGGCCTGGTAACGTCTACCCACTGATATTCTTGCTCTTTATGCTCTAATCCAAAACTAATAAAATTGGCTTTGTTAGGCGTATAATTGAATTTAACTTTGAAGGTGTTTTCTTGCGCATAGTGATCGTGCCATAGGGTAGACACGCCACCATTATTATATAAACCTGGTCCAGGATTAACATAAATTACCGAATCGCCCGGATTAAATAAAGTAGCAGGATCAGAAACAATCGAAGCAGGATCAAAAATTTGATCAATGGTGGAAGGTCTAAATGGTCGACCATTTGCATCGGCTCTTAAATTGGTAAAGAGTCTTGCAAAAGAAACATCCATCGATAATTCTTTAGAGAATAAATTTAAATATTGAATAATTAACAAGTTTGATTTATGCGTATAAGTTGCCGCATTATCCATATTCAAGCTAAATAAATATTGATAGCCAGGCGTTACAATAGCATTGTTTCCTACTACTTGCAGCGATCTTGTATTTTGATTGATATTTAAACTTGATTGATTTGAAATTGATAATTTTTTACCTGGCGCAATATTATAAGTTAATTTAAAAGTACCAGACCATTTATTGTCTTCGCGTGGTGCCCATATAGAATCATTTTTACGCATCATAGAACTATGCAATTGATTGGCTGGATTTTTAAAAAACTCATCCGTCAATTCCATATTGGCGCTACTAAAAAAAGTAAGTTTCTTTTTAGTAAACGGAACCGGCGATCCAAAATTAAGGCTGAGCATATCTGTATTCCAATTACTCGATTCGTTAATACCTAAATTATCGCGATAATAACTACCACCAAATTTAACTTTGTCTCCACCTTCTCTAATTCTGGTAAGTACCACACCCGATGTGCCTTCGCCGTATTCTGCTCCAACGCCACCTGTTATTACTTCAATATCATTTACCGCATTGGATGCAATTTCTACTCCAAAGCCAGTGCCCGCTAATGGATCTTGCGCATTAATACCATCTACTAAATATTGTGTTTCGTAAACACGGCCTCCCCTAATTTGTAAACCGTCGGGATTTTGACTCACTCCTGCTTGATTGGCAACAATCGACTGCACGTCTTTTACGCTCATGTCTTTGATGTCATCTGAAGTAACTTTCGAACTCGATTTACCAGATTCTAAATCGACAATAGTTCTTTGACCTAATACTTCAACCGCGCCAATATCCGTGGTAACTTCTGTCAAAGATAAATTTAATTGAGCGGGAGTTGTTGCGTTTATTTTTACCCCGTTATATTGCAATTCTTTATAGCCTAAATAAATTGCTTTAACAGTATAATCTCCTGGCTTAATAGCATTGATTTGAAAATTACCATTGATATCGGTACTTACCCCAAAGTAGGTACCCACAATGGTTACGGTTGCCCCTATGATAGGTTCTTTTGTTTTTCTATCAATTACTTTTCCTTTCAATACGCCCGTCTGAATTTGCGCAGATGCAAATGATACAAATGAAAATATAAAAAGAAATATATAAAAAATGCTTTTTTTCATTACCAATTAAATTCGTCTAAAAATATCTTTTGAAACAATTGTTTTAATTCATCTTGCTGTCCATTTGCGTTGGCATCGCCTTGCATTTTAAATAAATCGATGGAGCAAAATACTTGGTTGGTTTTACCATTTGCATTTTGTGTTTTGGCCATCACTACTTTTGTATTCGTCATACCCGAATTCCTTTTAGTATTCGCAGTGTAAATGACCGTCGCGTTTGATTTTTCAAAAAAGGGATCGACCGCGTCTGCAAATGAACTGGCAAGCAAAGTTGGGTAACCCACGCCTGCAGCAGTATTGGGCACAAGCAGCGAATCTTTAGGGATACTTGCTTTTTGATTGGCCGCAAAAAAAGTTTGAAAACTATCTGCTGGAGAAAACTGAAAAATAGGTGATGTTTTTGAAAAAGCCAATGGGTAAGCGTTGTTTGCAAAATCAGAACAAACAAATAATTTACCATCTGCATTTAAATAATTTTGAATTGCGGATGCACCACTTTCTAATAGCATGGCATTGTTATTACTAGCAATATTATCAGAATACCAAAACACCTTATCGTACAAATTCAAAAACAAGCTAAATGTTGGCTTCCAAATTGATGGAAAATAAGCTTTATTTTGTCTAAAAAAATCATAATAATCTACGGCGCCATAAACCGATTGCAAAACTTCTTTATAAACCACATCGGCATTAGGAGTTGTGGCAATATTAAAGGCATCTAAGACCAATAGGTCGGAAGTTTTTCTTCTTAAAAAGAATGGCGCTAAAGTATCTATAACACTCTCCGAGCCAGAAAAATCGCGGGCTTTGAGGTATACTTGATTGGTGCCATCTACTAATAAGCCATTCATCTGCTTATTTAATTTAATGGCATCGTAACCTAAATAAACTTTTGCTTGGTCGTTACCGGCAAGCGTTGGATTATTGGGCACTAAGGTGACAAAAGTTGACTGCTTGGAAAGAGCGAACCAGTTTCCATTGTTAATTTTTAAATAAATAGAATCTATCGTTTCATTTCCATCTAAATCGTTTGCAGAAAAAAGCAAAGAAAAAACAGAATATACCGAATCGCATTTAATTAAATTATCATCAAAAGCAGCGGTTGGAATGGTATTTTTAATTGGAATTTTTAAATAGGCAGGCGTTAAATCTTTATTGCCATCGTTGTCAATTGCACGAACATACAAGTTAATATCTGTTGTGTCCCCATTTAAAATGCTAAATCTAAAAACGCTGTCTTGTTTAGTAGTAAAAGACCAAGCGATGTTATCTAAAGATATTTCATATCCAACTATAAAGCCGTCTTGGTCATCGGCCGACCAATGCATCGTTACATTTGTATTTAATCTATTTTCGCCTACACGATCTATTTTTTCTAAAAATATATTCGTGTTTGGGTTCGTATTCAACTTTAATTCGTCTTCTTTTATACAAGCAGAAAAAATAGTTGTTACTAACAGAAAAAATAAAATGCGTGTTTGTTTCATTAGAATTTCAAATAAAAAAGCTGCTTGCATTTTTCAACGCAAGCAGCTGTTTAAATTATTTTATCACTACAAATCTACCATTATTCAATTGTCCTAAATTACTTGAGGTAATTGAATAGAGGTAAGTTCCTTGTGCTAAGTGACTAGTTGCGATACTTGCAGTACCACTTAAAGTATTAATGATAGTGTTTGCTACTACCTTACCTAATAAGTCGTATACTACAATTGCGCAATTTGCTGCGTTTGCAGGTAAGATATAATCAAAATTAATTTGGTTGCTGGTTGGATTTGGATAAGCAACCACTTTTCCTAAATTAATTGCGTTACTATTTACGCCAACATTTAACCTTACATAATTTTCAAAATCTGCATTGTTACGAGGCATTAATTTACAATTACTAAAAGAATAATCCATGATACCTGTAACAGATGTCATCGCATCTCCTTTTTGAACAGCAATTGGAGCCACTTTCATGACGCCAGAAATAGTAGCCCAAATAGTGTCGGTCACATAAGAAACATTTAAGGAAGAGTAAACCGATGAAGTTACTCTGCCTGCAATTACTCTGCAACCAGCACCAGCATCTATTGTATCTGGACCTACACGGTATTCTGCAAAATTACTAGGATCATCTGCATTCGAATTAACTACTTTTAAAGTCGATCCTGAGTTTCCAACAAATTTCACCAACATGCCTTCGTAAGGCTCAGTACCTGTGAAACTATATTTACGGAATGAATCTGCTACCAATACAATTGGTGTGATGGTACCTGTACCATTTTTAGCAACAGAAGTAATTGCCTCGATGCGCGTAAAACCAAAATTTTCTTTTACTGTACCAGTAACCGTTACTTTATCGCCAATGGTTAAGGTAGCAAGTGTAGTGCTTCCAATACACATTAAACCAGCCCAATTCAATTGGTTTTCTTGTTGAATAAATATATAACCTAAATCGTTTGCCGATGCAGTAACAATACCACTTACGGTAACCTCTTGTCCTGCGAATCCAGAATTTCCAGATTTAAAGGGAGTATATTGTACATCATAAATTCCCATTCCAGCATTACGCACTACATAAAATTTAGGATCTTCAGTAGGCACATTTGGAATACGACTTACTAATTGTCCTGTAGAATTATCTTTTGCAGAAATATAATATTTAATAAATGAACCATCTGCTTGTGCAGGTATCACAGCCGAATAACTGTTTCCGTTTGCAGTCATTGCAACCGATGTATAAGATGTACTATTTACACCCACAGTATAATATAAATCTGCAGAGTTAACACCGTCTTTATCGGTAATATTTGCAGTTACGGTAATCGCATCTGTACTTGTTGGTACTTTAATAGAACGCGTAATTTGCGAAATAGTAGGTGCTGCTGCACCATACACAATTTGAGATGCATCAAATACATGCATTTCGTAACCTCTATTATTTAATGAATGAGCAATGATTCCTTTAATACTTGTTAAAACATCGCCAACATTTGGTGGCACAAAAGTACCACCCGCAGCAGGTAATTTAAATGCTTTGAATCTGTCAGAAACATTTATTTTATTTCCAGCAGCATCTACAATATTAAAACTTACACGCGTACCATTCGAAAAATAATCTACAGTAGAAACAGTTAGGTTGCGAATTTCTACAAACATACCTTCGTATTGCTCGCCAGTTGTTAAAATATTATTTCTGTTTGCGTCATTTAATTCTGCAGCAGTAATTAATTTTGATTTAACAGCAATTCCGCCACCTAAAATCTGAATAGGCGTAGCAGGCGTAGTATTCACTGGAACAAATTCTGTTTCCCCTTGATATTCTAAAACATTACCTGTTATTTCTACTGAGTCACCAGCAACTAATGAAAGTATCCCCGTTCCAGCATCACCTGTTACCGTACTTCCAGGAAAGTTTTGGTATAAATCTATACCGGAAAATGACGAACCATCATTTGTTTGAATCCAAATCTGTTTTCCACCAACTAAAGTAGAAAGTCCAGCATCCATTATTACGACGCCACGGATTCTAATGGTATCGGTAGATGGAATAGAAGAAGCCTCAATTCCTGCTGCTAAATTTTGCTGAGAAACCGTTTGTACTTCTTGAATTGTTTTTAAAGGATATTGTGCTTGTGCTGTAAATGCAGCAAACAACAATGTGGCCATTGCGAGTAATTTTTTGTTCATGGTTTTTTTATTTTTTTTTAAAAATTTTATTGTTCTTATTTGATTAATGCAAATTTCCCGTTAACAACTTTACCGGTTTTATTGTCTTTTACAGAAAACATATAAATCCCTCTAGCTATTATTTGATTATCGGCAGATAATAAATCCCAAGCATGTTCTCCACCTGAAAACTGATTCTTGCTTGGATCTGCGTATGTATTATTCCATTTAATATCCGAACCATTATAACTTTCGTTATGCGTAAACTGATCTACTAAATCTCCAGAGGAAGTGAAAATTTTTACGACACAATTTGCGGGCAGGTTTGCGAAATATATTTTTTTACTTTCTGGATTGGTACTTAAACCTTCCCAAGCTGCCAATCCATAATAAGGATTAGGATATACAAAAGGTTCTCCGTTTTCGAAGCCATCATTTGCAGGCATTCCCGGAAATACCCTTTTAATATTTGGAAGGGTACTCGATTCTAATGATTCTAAATTATTAACTTTATCTCCTTGGTCAAATGCAGTCAAAGCAATGGCATGTTGCCATCCATTTTGTAAATTATCAAAAGTATATTTATAATGATAAAAAATCGGCTCGTCTAATGGGCCTAATTCTCCAAAAGTAACAGAATCGGGCAAGGCAATAGATTGCAACCCTGTATTACTAAACAAAGTATTATCTGCACGATCAAATTCCGCAACTAACTTTAAAGATTTAGCAATGTCTTGCGTTTGCTTTACATCAAAACCCAAAGCAGTTTTATATAATCGATAACCTTCGAAATCTTTTTTCTTAGAAATTGGATCGACTGATGCTTCCGCATTTTTAGTCCAATAAATTTCCATTTTATTTTCTGCTGCAATTACTTTCATTCTTGGAATTACTGGAGGCGCAGGTAAAACAAATCGAGTGATTACCCCATTGCCATCTCGGTCCTCTCCTGCGTCTAACAAGCCATTAAAATTAATGTCTTCGCCATTGTATGCCGTTTGTGCAAACTTCGAGTTTTGAACTAAAATTTGTTTTTGAAAATCATTATCGGAAGTATTTGGTTTTCCATCTTCGTTCTTTTTTGCACAAACTAAAGCAAAAGAAATATTAATAGTTTCCCCTGGTTTAATTTGAACAAATGGACCAACGGCCATTAAGTGCGATCTATTATTTGGCTGACTCAACGAAGGACGAATTACTGTTTGCCAATCGGCACGATGATTTAAACCTGCCGTCATTTTACCATACTTCTGATTATCATCTGTTGGTGAAAAATACAATGGGTCTGCAGAATTTTGAAACTGCCACGAATTGTAATTAATTTTCATGTTTGGTCTTAGCAGTGGATGTGCAAAACCAGCTGGATCAATCGAGCCAAGATACTTTAAGCCAACATAGGTTTCGGTAAATCCTGGGTCGCCGTTTCCATCAAACTCATATGCAATGTCTAAAGAATCTAAAAAGCCATTTCCACCTTTATTGTAAAAAGCACTTCCACCTGGTGGCGTAACATTTATATTTCTTACCACTCCATCTTTCCAATAACCAATAAAAACACTATCCCAATTTGTCGTACTATTATTGGTAATAGTATAATTTAGAATGACAAAATAATTGGCAAAATTAAAATTATAATTATAGGATTCAAAATGCACATCGGCGCCAAGTGGAAAATTATGACTGCTAATCGCAATGTTTGTTCCAGGAACAACAATATTTTTATCTGTAAAATCGGAAAGAAAATCTTGATGCGAAACGGCATTGGTTTCGTATAATGGATTATCAATTAAACTTGATCTTTCTTTTATTTTAGCACCCAGTGCAGCGGTAAACTCAAATCCGCTTTTACCTGTTGTATATCCAGCGGCATCGTCTGTCGCCCCAGAACTTACTGCAACTTGCGATCCATTAATCATTGAACCAATCCATAAACCTCCTTGAAATAAATGCTCTATACCAGAATTAGCAGGAAACTCACAAGAGGGATAGGCTAAAATATTATAAGAACCTTTGAATGCATTTCCAATCATTCCTAGGTTATTAATGGTCATTCTAATATTTCCTGCTGTCGTTAATTTTTCATCGAATGAAGCTTGCGAAAATCCTGTTAGGGGAATAATGCAGGCTATCAATAACCCAAAAAAACGATTTAAATATTGCTTTAAAAACATCTTAATACTTTGCTACTTTTTTAATGACCGACAACCCTGCTTTGTTTTCAAATCTCAATAAATAAATCCCTTCTGGTAATGACGCTGAAGGCGTAATTTGAAAATCAGTATTTGAAGTTGCGATTTTTTGACTTTCAATTAAATTCCCAGATTGATTATATATTTTCATATTAATTATTTGATTCAACAAGTTTGCACTAAAGTGAATTTCGAAATTATTTTTTACGGGGTTGGCTACTTGTATTTGTTGCGAGAACTGAATAGCTTGTAAGGAAAGCCCTTGCACAGCAGGCTTTGTAGGCGTAAAAACAAAATCGGCTCTAATGGGTAAATGATCCGACATATTATATAAAGACCCTAAAACGGTAGAAGGCACCGAAGTATTAGCTGGCAAATCCGTTAAAGCTAAATTAAAATGCAGGCCATCATTACCAACAGGAATATAAGTATTAGGTAAAATGCGAACTTTCAAAGAATCTGAAATAATTGATTTAGTCGCTAACATAATATCAAAACGGTCGTCCATTCCACCACCCGAAAAACTTCCGCCAGTTGCACTGTGGGTAGACTGCGTATGAATAGCTGAAAAGCTTCCATTGTTATTCCAAGCACCTGGTTTATTTAGTGGGTCATAAAATCGTCCCATTAAATTAGTATCCGCAATTAAATTTTGATAGCCTAATTCGGTATGGGTATAAATATTAAAATCTCCCATAATCAACACATTTCTAGGCTTGTTAAATTTCTTCATATACCTCGATACCTGCTGGGTTTCAGCGGCTCTAGTTGCTGCTTCTGCAGAACCATTTGCCGCTTTCAAATGCAAAACAATTACCGTAAAGAAAATAGTATCTTTTGTTTTAACAAGATTAGAATCTTTATAAAATAAATTAAAGGCCGTAATTTCTCTTTGCACTTTCGAAACGGTATCTTGAGAAATAAGTTCAAACTTATTTGAATTATAAAATAGCGTATTGGTTAAAGAGGCATCAACACCAGCCTTAGAGAGTTTTCCTCTTTTCCATTTGGTTTCCCCATTAATATTAAGCGCTCCTGTTAAAACGTTTTGCGCATAATCTGCTGTTGCCGAAAATTCGTTGCATCCAAATATATCAGGTTTGACATAATTGATAATAGTAGAAAGCAAAGGATTTTTGGTACTTGGTGGCTGATTTGATTCGCCATAACGAAGTAGATTATATTGCATCACCCGAATGGTGTCTTGGGCAAATAAATTAACATTCATTAACACAAGGCAAAAGCCTGTCAAATAAAGTGTTTTAAACAAAAAAGTTATTCTCATTTTATTCCTATAAATCAGCCTATAAATGTACATATAAATATATGCTATACAATGCAAAAATAGGCGAATGCCTGAGAGTTAACGCAAATTTGACAGGATGTTCATTTAGCAAGAAAAAATGAATTTGATTTAATTTTAACTAATTATATATCAGAAACTTAGTTGAATAATGAAAGCGTTTTTAGTTTAATTGCTCTGTTAGCAATTTCATCTCTATTAAGGGAGAAATATTTTCGTACAAAACAGCGAAAACAGCTCTACAGATAGGCATCTCCACTTTATATTGTCTATTGATTTCGTGAATACATTTAACAGCATAATAGCCCTCTGCAATCATACCCATTTCAAATTGGGCAGATTTAACAGAATATCCCTTGCCAACCATATTACCAAAGGTTCGGTTTCTCGAAAATTGAGAATAGGCCGTTACCAATAAATCGCCTAAATAAGCCGATTCTTTGATATCTCTATTGATAGGATGAACGGCTGCAAGAAAGCGTTCCATTTCTCGAATAGCATTAGAGATTAAGACCGATTGAAAATTATCGCCATAACCTAAACCATGAAAAATACCGGCTGCAATTGCATATATATTTTTCAGCACCGCTCCGTATTCCGTTCCATAAATATCATCGCTGGTTACGGTACGGATATATCGATTATTTAAAATAGCAGCGAATGCATCTGCATGATTTTGCTGTAAGCAAGAAATGGTTAAATAAGATAATTTTTCTAAAGCTACTTCCTCTGCATGACAAGGCCCGCTTATCACTAAGACTTGTTCCAGTGGTAATTTAAAATAGTTATTAAAGTACTCTCCGATGATTAAATTATATTCTGGAACAATACCTTTTATTGCACTACAAATAAATTTTTCAGAAAAATCTGCTGGACTTAATGACGATAAACTAGTATGTAAAAAAGCTGCTGGAACTGCTACAATAATAATATCTGCGGCGGCGATGGTGGCTTTTATATCTGTACTTACACGATCTTTTGAAATGTTTATTTCTGCCGATGATAAATAATGAGGATTTCTACCGAAAGCACGAATGTGCGCAACCGCCTCTTCATTTCTCATCCACCAGGTTACATCTGCTTGGTTATCGCAAAGAATCTTTACTAAGGCTGTAGCCCAACTTCCACCACCAATAACGGCAATCTTAGCTTCTTTATTAATTTGCTGCATAGTCTTCTATTAGCACGAACATACTAAAATTGAAATAAATAGGCAAAAAAACAAACTACTTCTTCTCGTCCGATGTGTATAAGTCTTCTTTGGACACTATTTCTATTTGCATTCCATCTTTTAACATTTTGGAAATAGCTAAATAAGGCGCAACCACCACTTCCTGTCCTTCTTTTAAACCCTCTTTAATTTCAATATACATATCGTCTTGAATACCGGTCTTCACTGGAAGTTTAATCACTTTATTGTTTTCTATTACAAAAACAAATTCTTTCATACTCGAAGCACCAACTGCAACTGCTGTTGTAGCAATATTTTTATCGTCTACAGAATCTTCCCGGGTAGTAACAGATTGAATTGGGATGGTTAAAATATTAACTGTTTTTTCGGTTTGAATTTCTACTGTGGCAGATAATCCTGGTCTTAAAGGTGATGCTAAATTTTTGTCTTTACTATTTAATTTTGAATAGGATTCACTCAAAATTCTGATCTTTACTGGAAAATTAGTAACCTGGTCTGCGCTAGCACCTACCACACTTGCAGAGTTTGCGATTTCTGTAACTACCCCTTTAAAAGACTGATCAAGAAAGGCGTCGACCTCTACTGTTGCCGTATCTCCAATAGACAATCGATTGATGTCGTTTTCGTTTACATCTACGCTTACTTCCATAGAATTTAAATTAGCAATACGCATTATCTCGGTGCCCGTCATTTGAGAAGTTCCTAAAACACGCTCGCCTAATTCTACATTCAATTTAGAAACGGTTCCGTCTACAGGAGAAAAAACTGTTGTTTTAAATAAATTGTCTTTTGCTTCTTTTACCGATGCCTCCGCACTTTTAACATTAAATTTTGCGGCTTGCACATCTGCTTTTGCCGATAAATAATTACTCTTTATTACTTCAAAATCTGCTTCAGAAATAATTTTATCTTTTATAAGTTTTGAGTTTCTATCGTATGCTTGTTCTGTTTGAATAAATCTTGCTTCTGCATTTGATAAATTCGCTTTTGAAGTATTCAAAGCCGCC
>CANNIS010000010.1 GCA_947505035.1 Sphingobacteriales bacterium | reverse complement strand
TTTACGCCAGAATTAATGGCACTCAATGCATAAAACGGACGCTTGAGTTGTTGCGAAATAATATGCGCTAAAGTTGTTTTGCCTACACCAGGTGGCCCCCAAAATATCATAGATGGAATTATTCCAGATTCAATAGCATTGCGCAATACAGCCCCTTTTCCAACCAAATGGGATTGGCCAATATAGTGGTCTAAATTGCTAGGCCTTAATCGTTCTGCTAAAGGTATCGACATTATTGTTTTCTATAGATAGAAAATATGGTTGGTCTTTTGTGTAATTCTGGTTTGTTTTTTTTCCAGTATTCTACTTTCGCTGTTTTAATCATTTCATTGGCATCGGTAATATCGGTTGCAATCGATAAGTAAGTATCGGGCTTACAACTTTTTAAAACTTCTTCTAATAATTGATTATTTCGAAATGGCGTTTCCATAAACAATTGGGTATGATTGTTTCTTTCTGCTAAGCGCTCTAAGTCTTGAATTTTTTTACTGCGCGCCATTTTATCAATGGGCAAATAACCATTGAAAGTAAATTGTTGCCCATTAAAACCCGAGGCCATCATAGCTAATAAAATAGAAGATGGACCAACAAGTGGCACCACTTTAATTCCTTTACGATGCGCCTCTGCAATGAGCTCTGCGCCTGGATCTGCTATACCAGGGCAACCGGCTTCTGTTAATATGCCTACCGATATGCCAGCACTTAAATCTTTAAAATAATCGGCTAAGGGTTCTTGTTCTTTTTTATTGTAAACCAAAACACTTAATTGGTTTTGAGGTATGGTAATTTTAGCTGCTTTTAAAAATGCCCTTGCCGATTTTTCGTTCTCTACAATAAAATGTTGTAGCGAATGTATGATCGAAATAGTATGTGGTGCTAAAACAGCAATAGGATCTGTTTCTTCCGAAAGGTAAACAGGGATAAGGTAAAGCGTTCCATTCATAGTGTATTTAATTAACTTAGTTCGGCAATCGCCTTTTTCAATCTTTCAAAAGAAGCTAAAATAGTTGCTTCGTTTGCCGCGCCAACCGATAACCTAAACCATGCAGAATGTTTGGTTAAACCAAATGCAGAAAAAGGCACCATGGCTAATTGCGCATGACTTAATATATACGAAGTAATATCCATACTATTCTCCAAAACCTTACCATCAGCGGTTTTCATGCCTTGTATGTCTACTTTTACGGTTAAATAAATAGCGCCCATTGGTTCTATAGAATCTACCGGAATGCCTTCGCTTTTTAAATTTTGAAAACCAGTATGCAAAGCATCTAAACTACTTTTAATTTGAGATTTAAAAGGTGTCATGAAATTTTCAATGGCTTCGTCATTTTTTAAAAATGCGGCAGTTGCAATTTGTTCTGCTTTAGGTGCCCAAGCACCCACATGACCAAGTATTGCTTTCATTTTATCTATTACCGCTTGTGGTCCGAAAGCCCAGCCTACTCTCACGCCTGTGGCAGCAAAGGATTTTGAAATACCATCAATATAAATGGTATAATTTCTTAAGGCTGGTCTTAAATGTATTGGATCGTAGTGTTTATGGTCGCCAAATGTTAAGGTCCAATATACTTGGTCGTACATTAAGTACAATGGTTTTTCGTCGGCAGTTCTGCTGGCATTTTCTGCGAGTACTAAATCACATATTTCTGCCAAATCTTTTTGCGTAAACATAGTGCCTGTTGGATTTAGCGGACTGCACAAAGCCAGTATTGTTGCCCCTTTTAGGTGTGCTGCAATATCTGAGGCAGTCGGCATAAAATTATTTTCGGCCGATGTTTCTACCATTACCGGAACAGCTCCTGTTAAATGACAATAATGATTGTTGTTCCAAGAAGGAATTGGAAATACAACTTTGTCTCCTGGATCTAGTATGGCTAAATAAGTAGCATAAATTAAAGGCCTAGAACCGCCGGCAACTAAAATTTCGTCTGTCGAATAAGTTAAATTCCCTTTATTTAATAAAAAATCAGCAATAGATTTTCGCAAAGACATTTCCCCATTAGCAGGAGGATAATTGGTGTTATTTTTTAGATAAGCATCTGTAATGCCTTCTTGTAATTCTTTTGGAATAGGATAATGGTTTGGATCAAAATCGCCAATGGTGAGGTTACAAATTTGTGCACCATTTCTAATGAGTTCACTCACTTCGTTCCCAATTTTGATAATTTCAGAGCCAATTAAATTGGCAGCCATATTTGATACTTTCATCCCCTTAAAATTTGCCTTAAAGATAGGAAATTCCATCGTTTTAGGTTTCAAGATTTCTCCACGCGATTATGCACAAAATGGCGTGGCAATAAAGAAATTAACATATCCACATTTTTTTATGGAAATATCTGTGCTAAAGCATTGTAGTTTAGAAATTTTAGGCTATCTTTGCCCTCCCTCAAGTAATGAGGGAAAGTTAAAACAATATAAATCAATTAGTTAAAGACAAAATGAATACGTTAAGTTACAAAACTGTCTCTGCTAACAGCAAAACTGTTACGAAAGAATGGGTCGTAATCGACGCCAATGCAGAGATTTTGGGGCGCCTAAGCTCTAGGATAGCTTTTATCTTAAGAGGCAAACACAAGGCTAATTTTACCCCACACGTAGACTGCGGTGACAATGTGATTGTTATCAATGCAGACAAAGTAAGGTTTACGGGCAACAAATTCGAAGAGAAAGAGTATGTTTCGTATACAGGCTATCCAGGTGGACAGAAATTTATCTCTCCTAAGGATTTAATGGCAAAACACCCTACTCGTGTGGTTGAAAAAGCAATACGCGGTATGCTTCCTAAAAATAAATTAGGAAACAAAGTGTTTAAAAATTTACATGTGTACGCGGGTGCTGAGCATCCTCATGCTGCACAAACACCTAAAACCATTAAATTTTAAAAGAGATGACGACCACTAACACTTCGGGTAGAAGAAAAACAGCCGTAGCCCGCATCTATTTAGTAGAAGGAAACGGAGACATTATCGTAAATGGTAAAGATTACAAAGCTTATTTTCCAACACTTCCGCTTCAATTCATTGTAAACCAATCATTACAAGTTACAGATTTACTAGGTAAATTTGATATCAGTGTAAACGTAATGGGTGGTGGAATTACAGGACAAGCAGAAGCAGTGCGTTTAGCAATCGCTAAAGCAATTGTAGAAAGAGATCCAGAAAAGAAACCTGCATTAAAAGCGAAAAGTTTAATGACACGTGATAGCCGTATGGTGGAGCGTAAGAAACCAGGTCGCAAGAAAGCAAGAAAAAGATTTCAATTTAGTAAACGTTAATTTTTGGAGGACACTATATAATGGCACGCACTACATATCAAGACTTATTAGACGCGGGTGTTCATTTTGGACACTTAACGCGCAAATGGAATCCAAAAATGTCTCCATATATTTTCATGGAGAAAAATGGTATTCATATTATCGATTTGAACAAAACTTTAGTTAAAGTAGAAGAAGCTGCTTCAGCTATCAAACAAATCGTAAAATCAGGAAGAAAAGTTTTATTCGTTGCGACGAAAAAACAAGCTAAGGACATCGTTGCTGAACATGCAAAATCAGTAAATATGCCATTCGTAACCGAGCGTTGGTTAGGTGGTATGTTAACGAACTTTGCAACGGTTCGTAAATCTATTAAAAAGATGACGAACATCGACAAGTTCACTAAAGACGGTACTTACGACATTCTTTCTAAGAAAGAAAAATTAATGATCTCTCGTGATCGTATCAAATTAGAAAGAGTATTGGGTGGTATTTCTGATTTAAATCGTTTACCTGCTGCGTTATTCTTAATTGATGTTAAGAAAGAACACATTGCAGTTAGCGAGGCAATCAAATTAAACATTCCAACTTTTGCGATGGTTGATACCAACTCAGATCCAGGAAATATTGATTTCGTTATTCCAGCAAACGATGACGCAACAAAATCTATCTCTTTAATTACTGGTATTATTACCAAAGCAATCGAAGAAGGTTTAGAAGAGCGTAAACGTGAGCGTGATGAAGATGCTGAAAAAGAAGGTGCAGCAGCAAAAGCAGCAGCAGAAAAAGAAACAGCAGAGAAACCAGTAAGAAAAAGAAAAACAGAATCAGCTGCTATTACAACTGAATCAGCTACTGAGCAATCAGCAGAATAATTAAATAGGTTAAAAGGAGAAATGTTTTAGGGAGTAATTCCTTTGTACACTCAACTTTTAACCTTTTTTTATGAATTAAATTAAATTAAAAAGATATGTCTATAACAATTAGCGCAGCTGATGTAAACAAATTAAGATTACAAACAGGTGCAGGAATGATGGATTGCAAAAAAGCTTTAACAGAATCTAACGGTGATTTTGAAGCAGCAGTTGATTACTTAAGAAAAAAAGGCGCTAAAGTTGCCGCAAGTCGTCAAGACCGCGATGCTGCTGAAGGTGCTGTCATTGCAAAAACAACTGCAGATGGTAAAAGAGGCATTGTTATTGAATTAAATTGCGAAACAGATTTCGTAGCTAAAAATTCAAACTTCGTTGATTTTGCAAATGCGATTGCTGACTTAGCGATTTCAAACAATCCAGCTACTTTAGCAGATTTGTTAGCTTTATCGTTAAACGGTGTTGTTTTAGCAGATGCTATTATTGATCAAACAGGAAAAATCGGTGAAAAAATCGGTGTATCTAAATATGAAGTAATAACTGCTGAAAAAGTGGTTGCTTATATTCATGCTGGAAATAAATTAGGCGTATTGGTTTCTATGAATTCTGATGCGGCTGGTAAAGCGGATGCAGCTGGTAAAGATGTTGCGATGCAAATTGCAGCAATGAATCCAGTAGCGGTTGATAAAGACGGAGTAGATGCTGCAACAATCGAAAGAGAGATTGAAATTGCAAAAGAGCAAATTCGTGCAGAAGGTAAACCAGAAGAAATGGTAGAAAAAATTGCCATGGGTAAACTGAATAAATTCTATAAGGATTCCACTTTGTTAAACCAAGAATTTGTGAAAGACAGTTCTAAATCGGTTGCACAAATGTTAAACGATATCGAAAAGGGCCTCACCGTTAGCGCATTTAAGCGTGTGGTGCTAGGAGCCTAAATTATTATCCCCCCGTTATTCAACGGGGGGATTTTTTTTGCGCTTTTTTTAACATTCTATTCAATTCAGTCTTATCTTTGGTAAACCTAAACACCTAGCCCTAACATGAAATACAACAGAATTCTTTTAAAACTAAGTGGTGAATCTTTAATGGGTTCGAAACAATATGGTATTGATACCGCAATGGTTCATCAATATGCAGTTGATATTAAAGAAGTAGTAGAAAGTGGTATTGAAGTGGCAATTGTAATTGGTGGTGGAAATATTCACAGGGGTTTAGATGCCGAAAAAGGCGGGATGGATCGCGTGCAAGCCGACTATATGGGAATGCTTGCAACCGTAATTAATAGTATGGCCTTGCAAGATGCATTAGAAAAAGTGGGCGTAAAAACCAGGTTGTTGTCTGCCATTAAAATGGAACAAATTTGCGAACCATTTATTCGCAGAAGAGCCATTAGACATTTAGAAAAAGGCAGGGTAGTGATTTTTGGTGCGGGCACTGGAAACCCTTATTTTACAACAGATACAGCGGCTTCTTTAAGAGCAATTGAAATCGAAGCAGATGTGGTTTTAAAAGGAACGCGTGTAGATGGAATTTATACTGCCGATCCAGAAAAAGATGCCAATGCGGTTAAATTTGAAAAAATAACTTTCTCAGAAGTGTACGATAAAGGATTAAATGTAATGGACATGACTGCCTTTACTTTATGTCAAGAAAATAATTTACCCATTATTGTATTTGATATGAATACCCGAGGAAACTTTAAAAAATTAATGGAAGGCGAAGTAATTGGAACTTTAGTACATGCATAAAAAATAGTATTATGGACGATAGATTAAAAATATTAATTGAAGAAGCGAAAGACACCATGTCTAAAGCGGTTGATCATGTGGAATCAGAATTAACAAAAATTAGAGCAGGCAAAGCGAACCCTCAAATGCTAGACAGTGTTCATGTAGACTATTACGGAACACCTACGCCAATTGCTCAGGTAGCCAATGTAAATACCCCAGACGCCAGAACCATTGTGGTACAGCCATGGGAGAAAAATTTAATTGCTGCTATAGAAAAAGCAATTACCGATGCCAACTTAGGATTGAATCCACAAAACGACGGTATCGTTATTCGATTAAGTATTCCGCCATTAACCGAAGAAAGAAGAAAAGATTTAGTAAAGCGCGTTAAAGCAGAAGGCGAAGCCGGAAAAGTAGCTATCAGAAATATTCGTAAGGATGTGAATGAGAAAATTAAAAAGCAACAAAAAGAAGGTGTAGCAGAAGACGACGCAAAAACAGCCGAAGCAGAAGTTCAAAAAGTAACCGATTCTTATATTGTCAAAGTGGATAAACACATTGAAGTAAAAGAAAAGGATATCATGACTGTTTAATGGAACTCCAATTAGGTTTTTCTCCATGCCCTAATGATACTTTTATTTTCGATGCCATGTTGCATGGAAAAATAGATACCGAAGGCATCACTTTTATTCCTGTAATAGAAGACGTGGAAACCCTTAACCAGAAAGCCTTACAGCAAGCATTAGCCATTACAAAATTAAGTTACCATGCATTTGCACATCTAGTAGATAAATATATTTTACTAGATGCGGGAAGTGCTTTGGGCTTTGGTGTTGGTCCCTTACTTATTGCTAAAAATAAAATCGAAAACATCGAAGACAAGATTGCTAATCTTAAAATTGGCATACCCGGTAAACTAACAACAGCTAATTTTTTATTGAACATTGCATTTCCTCAAGCACAACAAAAAGTGGAAATGGTTTTTTCTGAAATAGAAAATGCGCTGATCAATGAGGAAATAGATTTGGGTTTAATTATTCATGAAAACAGATTTACTTATGCATCAAAAGGCTTGCATAAAGTAATTGATTTAGGCAGTTTTTGGGAACAAAAAACGGGTAGCGCCATTCCATTGGGCGGTATCGTTATGTCCAGAAAATACGATAAAGAGACCCTCGACAAAGTGAACCGAATTGTGGCTAGAAGTGTTGAATTTGCTATGAAAAACCCATTATCTTCTGCCGCATTTGTCAAACAACATGCCCAAGAAATGGAAGAATCGGTGATGGTACAACACATACAGCTTTATGTCAATAAATATTCCTTAAATTTGGGAGTAGAAGGAAGAAAAGCAGTGAGTACATTGCTAGATAGCGCAGTTGAACAAGGGCTAATTCTTCCATTAACACATAAAATATTTATAGACTAATGATCATCGTTACAGGTGCTGCGGGTTTTATCGGAAGTTGTTTGGTTCAAAAACTAAACGACGAAGGCTATACGGATCTAATTTTAGTAGATGATTTTACAAAAGTTGAAAAGGAAGCAAACCTAGTCAACAAAAAATATACGCAAAAAATTGATCGGGCTATTTTCTCTCATTGGCTCGAGGAAAATCATCGATTAGTACAATTTATATTTCATATTGGCGCAAGAACAGATACCACCGAATTTGATAAAACTATTTTGTGGCAACTCAATACAGATTATACCAAAATGCTCTGGAATGCCTGTGTAAACTATGGCTTAGCCTTTGTGTATGCTTCTTCTGCGGCAACCTATGGCTTAGGCGAATTTGGCTACGACGATAACGAAACTACTATTACTCAACTAGTGCCGCTCAATCCTTATGGCGAATCAAAAAACGAATTCGATAAATGGGCATTAGCGCAAAATCAAAAACCATATTCTTGGGTAGGGCTTAAATTTTTTAATGTTTACGGACCAAACGAATACCATAAAGCAAGAATGGCTTCAGTCGTTTTTCATGCTTACCAACAAATTAAAAATACGAGCAGTTTAAACTTATTTAAATCTCATCATCCAGATTTTAAAGATGGCGAACAAATGAGAGATTTTGTATATGTGAAAGATGTAGTGAATGTATTGTATTTCTTTTTACATCACCGCAAAGATGCAGGCATTTATAATTTAGGATCTGGCAAAGCCAGAACGTTTAAAGACCTTGCTGCTGCTACCTTTCAGGCTATGAATATAGCGTCTCAAATTAATTTTATAGACACGCCTGCAGATATCAGAGATAAATACCAATACTTTACAGAAGCTAAAATGCAGAAATTACAAGCGATTGGTTACGACATTCCCTTTCATACAATTGAGCAAGGAGTGGCAGATTATGTAAATAATTATTTAGTAAACAATAATTATTTATAAGACGATCTCTTCTTCTTTACTATTATAAAAATGAAATTCTAAATAATGATGGCCGCTGAGGCCTTTTATTTTGATCCATTTTTTATATTTCATGAACCATTTAAATCGTTGAGAAATAAATCCTTTTTTCAAATAGGCTTCTATAAATGGATGAACTGTTAAAGAGATTCCTCTTTCGTTCTGTTCGTTTAATATAAAATTAAGATTACTTTCAATTTCGTCTAGTAAAACAATACTTGCCCTAATTTCGCCGCTACCACCACAACTTGGACACTTTTCTACCGTAACAATATTCATCTCTGGACGAACACGCTGACGCGTAACTTGTACTAAACCAAATTTGCTTGGAGGTAAAATAGTATGCTTAGCACGATCTTCATTCATCAAATCTTTTAAATGATCGAACAAGACTTTTTTATTGCTGGCTTTATGCATGTCGATAAAGTCTATCACAATAATGCCGCCCATATCTCGCAGGCGTAATTGGCGAGCAATTTCTTTAGCCGCTTCCATATTTACTTGCAAAGCATTTTCTTCTTGATTCACTTCGGCCGTATTTCTATTGCCACTGTTTACATCAATTACATGCAATGCTTCGGTATGCTCAATTATTAAATAAGCACCACCCGGAAGGTTGACGGTTTTACCAAATAAATTCTTTATTTGTCTATCGATGCCAAAATGATCAAACATGGGCTCTTTGCCACGGTAATGTTTAACGATTTTATCTTGTTCGGGTGCTATTTGATGGATATAGGTTTTTACTTCTTCAAAAATAGTCGCATCATTGATGTGCACATTATTGAAAGAAGCATTGAGCATATCTCTTAATACGGTCGAGGTTTTATCTATTTCTCCCAGTATTTTTTTACCGGGCTCTGTAGAAACAATTTTATTGCTAACGGTATTCCATCTTTCTACTAATTCTTTGAGGTCGTTGTGTAGTTCTGCTACTCCTTTATTCTCCGAAACGGTTCTGATAATTACCCCAAAATGTTTAGGCTTTACGCTTTCGATGATTTTTTTCAATCGATTTCTTTCGCCTGCACTTTTGATTTTTTTAGAAACAGAAATGACATCGCTAAAGGGTACTAAAACCACATAACGGCCAGCAAGAGAAATTTCCGCACTGAGTCTAGGACCCTTAGATGATATGGGTTCTTTGGCAATTTGAACAGGAATAAGCAGATTCTTACCTAGTATTTCGGTAATTTTTCCACTTTTATTAATATCAACTTCTAATGGAAAGTCGGAGATACTAATTTTTTCGTTTTTAGGAGCCGTTCGAACGCGTTTGGTATATTTTAATAACGTTTGTACTTGAGATCCTAAATCGAGGTAATGTAAGAACGCATCTTTTTCGTACCCTACATCTACAAATGCAGCATTCAAACCTGGCATAATCTTTTTGATTCGCCCTAAATAAATATCACCAACAGAGAAACTATTATTTGTTTTTTCTTGATGAAGTTCAATTAGTTGTTTGTCCTGCAACAATGCCAATACTACCCCATCTGGCGTAGCATTAATTACTAATTCTTTATTCAATGTTAATTTCTTTAATCACACACCGGTGTATTGAAATCAGCAAATAAAAAAATGGAGAAAACCTATAAAAACAAGTCTTGCACGATAGCTATACGCATATCGTGCAAGAAATTTTATAAGGTTAAGCTGTGCAGATTAGAAGATTACTTCTTCTTATGTCTGTTTTTTCTTAAACGCTTTTTGCGTTTATGAGTAGCCATCTTATGTCTTTTTCTTTTCTTACCGCTTGGCATAATTCCCAGTGTTAAAGTGAAACAATTATTTTTTTAAATTCTTTATATAGTTATCAATGTTGACTAATATGTCTTTATCGATAATGTAAGCTTTTGCTTTTTTCAAAGCAGCAATGGCTGCTTCATTATTTCCAGTTTGTTCGTATGCATCGGCCAGCATGCCATATATTTCTGCATTAGGTTTCAGTTTTGCAACTGTTTCGAAACGCTTAATTGCCTTGTCAAATTGACCCGACTTCATGGAGAACAAACCTAAGTTTAAATTCGCATTTAAATTCAAAGAATCTACTTTTACTACCCCGAGTAATAATTGAATTCCTTGCATTGGATTTTGGCCTGCATCTACGATACAACTGCCTAAACCTGATTTAGCATCTAAATTATTCGGTTCTTTTTCTAGCGCAGATTGAAAGCAAGTGGTTGCTTTTTCAATCAATGTTGGTATTTTACTAGAGTCCGAATTGTTTTTATATGCTTTTCGAAATGCTTCTGCTGCTAAAATATATTCTTTAGCATCGTCTTCAGATCCGCTTAAGTAGTAAAATGCTGCAACCGTAAATTGGTTGTTATTGGCATATACTTCTGCAAGCTCTTTAATTTTTAATTCTTTTTCGTTTCCAGATAAATCGCTAAGCTCATTTTCTAGTTGAAGAATCGTATTGTTTGTATTGTCGGCAAAAACCTTTTTAGCAGCAGCTATTTCGGTATCCATACTAATGTCAGCAGCAGCGCTTTTATTTTCGGCAGCACCTGCTCTCATTCCATTACCAGTACCTGGCGGCTTTAAATCAAGTGTTAATAAGGCAGTCATGATAATAATGATTGCCAGTACAATTAACCATTGAGATTTTTTAATGGATTGCATGAATAATTATTTTGCTAACGACGCTTTGCTTTTGGTAGAGTTTTTTACTTTTTCTACGAAAGTTTTTGCTGGTTTAAAACTTGGCACAAAGTGCTCAGGAATTATAATTGCAGTGTTTTTTGAAATGTTACGAGCCGTTTTCTTAGCTCTTTTTTTAACAATAAATGAACCAAAACCTCTTACATAGACATTCTCGCCTTCTTGTAAAGAACCTTTGATTACTTTGAAAAATGATTCTACCGTTTCTTGTACATCAACTTTTTCAATTCCTGTTTTCGCTGCAATTTCAGCAATAATTTCAGCTTTTGTCATCTTTTATATTTTTTTAATGAATTTAACTTACGTTTTTTAAAGGGATGCAATTATAGCGCTTTTCATTGATATTCAGAAATAAAAAACAGAAAAAACAGCTTTTATTTGTGAATTCTTTAAAATTAAATGATTGATACTGTTTTAGTTAAAAAAAGAACCAAATTCTAAGCTATTAAATTAGTCAAATGCTTGCCGAGATTGTATTTTTGAGCAATAATGAAGGAAATAGCCCAACAACTCATTGCCTGGTATCATCAAAACAAGCGTGACTTACCTTGGAGAAATACGCAAGACCCTTATAAAATATGGCTTTCGGAGATAATTCTCCAACAAACCAGGGTGGAGCAGGGCACACCTTATTACCTGCATTTTATAAGCACCTATCCTACTGTTTTTGATTTAGCCAATGCACCAGAAGCGCAAGTATTGCGATCTTGGCAAGGTTTAGGCTATTATTCTAGGGCTAGAAACCTTCATTTTGCTGCAAAAGAAGTGCTTGCTAAGTATCAAGGGCAATTTCCAAATAATTATGAAACATTAATACAATTAAAAGGTGTGGGCGAATATACTGCTGCAGCTATTGCTTCTTTTGCCTTTGGGCAGGCCAAAGCGGTTGTAGATGGCAATGTTTTTAGAGTGCTTGCTAGATTGTTTAATATTGCTACGCCCATCAATACAGGGGCTGGCAAGAAAGAATTTACTATGCTCGCTAATCAATTGATTGATCAAAAAAATCCAGCCTTGTTTAACCAAGCCATTATGGAATTTGGTGCCATGCAATGTAAACCAAAGCCCATTTGCGAAACCTGTCCTTTTCAACAAATGTGTTCGGCCTATGAAAAGCAAAACATTGATCAATTGCCCGTTAAAAACAATAAATTAAAAATCAGAGCGCGCTATTTTCATTATTTACATATCGAACACGAAGGCGGATTGTATATCAATAAAAGAACGCAAAAAGATATTTGGCAACATTTATATGAAATGCCTTTAATAGAAACGCTAACAGAATTGCCAGAAAACGAAATGATGCAAAGCGCGGAGTGGCAAAATATTTTTGCTGATGCCACAATTACGATTCAACATATTTCCACAAAATTTAAACATGTTTTAACACATCAGCATATTTATGCGAAATTTTGGAAAATCAATGTTAGCCCCGAATGGCATAAAAATCAAGCATTCTATCAATATATTAAGGATGACGAATTAAAGATTTATCCAATCCCAAGATTAATTGAACAGTACTTTCAAAAAAATACTTAACTTTATTTTGTATTTAAATTATATAATATGTCAGGAGTAAACAAAGTAATTTTAGTTGGACATTTGGGCAAGGACCCAGAAGTTAGACATTTAGAAAATGGTGTAGCTGTAGCTTCGTTTTCTCTGGCAACAACCGAAACGTACACTAATAAAGCCGGAGAAAAATCCGAGCAGACCGAGTGGCACAACATTGTATTGTGGAGGGGATTGGCAGAGGTAGCGGAAAAGTACTTGAAAAAAGGAAAACAGATTTATGTGGAGGGGAAAATAAGAACCCGTTCTTGGGATGACAAAGAAGGTATCAAGCGTTATACAACAGAAATTGTTGGTGATAGTTTTACCATGCTTGGCAAGAAAGAGGACGGTGCTAATTCAAATCCTATTAATCAAGCTGTTAGCGCACCCGCTGCTACAGATGAAATAGGTGATGGTTTGCCATTTTAATGTTCACAAATCAATCAATTTTGGAAACAAACGCAGATCCTTATCCTAGTTTAATCAGTGTAATTGGTCAGGTTCCATATCTGGAACCCGGCCAATTATTTTTTTACCTATTTGCTATTTTAATCTTTACTTTTTTATTGGGATTAATGAATGCAGCAAATACCGCATTTGAAAATATCAGCGAAAGCAATATTTTTCAATTAAAAAAATCTGAAGAAACGGAAGACAAAAAAATACTAACACTACTAGACAAACCGGCTACTTTAAAAGCAGCAATTGTTATTGCTCAAACCCTTTTATTGGTTGCCATTGTTGCCATTGCAGTTACGCTGCTCGATCGTATCGTATTTTTCCCGCAATACCTATTCTTAGGAATTTTAATTAAATTAATTTTCATTGCTATTTATTTATTATTGACCGTGATGTATGTGCCCAATGTTTATGCGCATAAGCATCATTTATTATTTGTAAGAAAAATAACAGGTTTAATTCGATTTATTCAATGGTTACTTAAACCCCTTATTCTATTGATTTTATTGCTAACCAAGGCTATTAATAAAGCGGTAAATCCACCCTTTCAATTTTCAGAAAAAGAATTCGATCAATTATTAGATTCAGATTTAATTAATGAAGAGAATGAAGACGAACAAGTAATTTTAAAAGGTATTGCAAATTTTGGAAATATTTCTGTCAAACAAATTATGCGAAACAGAATGGATATGGTTGCCTTATCTATAGACATGAATTTCGAAGAAGTTTTTCAAAAAATAAAAGATACTCGCTATTCTAGGATTCCAATTTTTGAAAAAAACTTAGATAGCATTAAAGGAATTATTTTTATAAAAGATATTTTAATTTACAGAGAACAAAACAATTTTGATTGGAGAAAATTAATTAGACCGGGGTTCTTTGTACCAGAGAATAAAAAAATAGACGACCTCTTAAAAGAATTCAGGGCAAAGCATACGCATATAGCCATTGTGGTAGATGAATATGGCGGAACAGCTGGATTGGTTACTTTAGAAGACATTTTAGAAGAAATTGTAGGCGATATTTCTGATGAATATGATGAAGCGGATGATGAATTAAGGTATTCTAAATTAGATGACTTTAATTATGTGTTTGATGGAAAAACACCCATCAACGATTTATGTAAAGTATTAGCCATTGCAGATGACACATTCGACGAGGTAAGAGTTGAAGCGGATACTATTGGTGGTTTGGTGTTAGCCATTGCGGGCCGATTTTTATTTATCAATGAAAAAGTGGTTTTTGATAACTTTACTTTTACCATAGAATCTGCAGATAGACGAAGGGTAAAAAGAGTAAAGATGACCATTAATAAATCATTATAATGTCTAGATTTTATATTTTATTTTTTATATTTTTCGTTTTTGCCTTTACGGCATGCCATAATGATTATGCACCTAAGCCGAGGGGTTATTATCGCATCAATTTACCCGATAAAAAATACCAAGACTACCAGTCAGGATGCAATTATAGCTTTAAAATTCCCACTTATGCTGCTGTTTGGAACGATAGCTCCGAACATACCAATGCTTGTTGGAAAAATATTGTATTTCCGAGTTTAAATGGTAGAATTCATTTAAGTTATTATACCGTAAATTCTTCAAATGAATTAATCGCATTAATGGAAAATGCTAGAAAGCTTGCTTTTAAACATACCATAAAAGCGGAAGGTATAGACGAAAGTAGAATTAACAATACAAAGCATCATGTATATGGTTTGTATTACGAGATTGCTGGCAATACGGCTTCTTCTGTACAATTTTTTGTAACCGATAGCACTAAACATTTTTTAAGAGGCGCATTGTATTTTTATGCAGAACCTCAAGCAGATTCTTTAGCTCCACTTATTAAGTTTGTCAAACAAGATATTAATGTGCTATTAGAAAGTTTAGAGTGGAAGTAAATTAAAAATCTAAACTCAAAGAGATATAATAAACAGGGTTTTTATTAACCACATTATTTTGGACTCCCCAAGCCATATCAAATCTTACAAAATAACCCAATAACCTAGATCTTGCACCCCATCCATAACCACCTACAATAGGGTATTTAGGCTCTATGATGGTTACTTTAACAGGTGCACCTTGCACCTCTAACTTATTGAATCTATTTTCTTTACTAAATGGATCGGCTCCTAACCAAGCGGCACCAACATCTGCAAATGGCATTATTTGAAAATTCTTAATAAAGTCTGATTTAATAGGTCTGTTTAATAGGTATGCAAAAATCGGAATTCTAAGTTCAGCGTTTGCCACTAAAAAATTATTTCCATTTCTAATGTTCTGGTTAAAGCCTCTTAAATTTGTGGCTAATGCTTGGTATTTATAATCTCTTGTTTTATCAATTTGAATTCCATTGTTAAACTTAGGCGTAAACCAACTATCTACGCCGCCTAAATAGTACATTACTTTTTGTGCTGCAATGGAACTAGAGCCTGCTAATCTACCCGCAAAAATTATTTGACGAGTTAGTTTTTGATAATGTCTAAAATCAAAACCAACGTTGATCATTTTATTTTTTGTATGATCTATGTCTAAAAACTCTTCGATGTAAAGCTTGTATCTACTGCCATTATAGAGGTTTAAGCCTTTGTTAACGGTATTGTCATAAACATATTCTATTCGAAAACCAATATTGTTGCTATTGTAATTAGGTAGGTTTAAACTAAAACTATCTGTTGCTAAAGTAATTCTTTCGTCTCTTCTATAAAAAAAAGAAGTTTTAATAGCACTTTGTTCGTTAAATGGATATTTAAAAATACTTTTAAATTCATAGCTATTGGTTCTATTAGCACCAACGCCTTGGTAATCATCTCCACCCTGTTTGTAAAAAATAAATTGTTTGTCAATTCTTTTTTTCAAATTTTCGTAACTCAAAAAATATTCTGGAATGGTTAAGTTTCCAGACAACCTAAAGCCGCCAATAAAACGATAGTCTTCTAATAAATCGGAAGCACCCACTTTTATCAATGCATTTATTGCAGCGTTAATGTAAATGGGTCCGACACCTGTAAATTGTTGGTAGCTATTGGTAATTAAGCTATTATCAACTTGACTCACAATATAACTGGTCGAAAAACTTGGCAAATATGGAATTGGTGCAGATTTTGAAAAGTAATCGTCAAGATTTTTTTCTTTATTGATTTTCTTTCTTTTCTTTTCTGATAAATAAATAATTTGATTCCCATTTGCCGTTTGAATATTTATCGGAATTGTTTTTTCACTTTTTATTCTTGGAAAGGTAGTTTGAAAAAAGTAATCGCTAGATATTGGAATATTAATTTGCCCAGTATCTTTTATAGCTGCTAAAGAATCTCCTATTCTACTATTATTAATAGAATCTAATAATGCAATTGCAGCTAATTTTTTTTGATTGTTAAATTTGAATAGCACTTTTTCCAATTGCGTTTTTTTCTTCATTGCAAAATTAGTCCTAAGGCTGGTATCCGTATTCCCTTCTGTAGCTATCAATCCAAATTTTAAATTATTATTAGACAACATGTCGGTGATTATTCTGCTTTTTTTACTGATATCGTGTTTGTCGATATTTCTAGCATAATTACTATTCGAAGTTGTGCTAAAGGAGTCTTTGTACACGACAATAGTGGTATCGTAATAAAATATTGTGGTATCGTATTGATAAGCAATGGCAGAGTCGAGCGAGAGAATCTTTCTATTGATAATACCACTTTGATCTGTTAAATAGGCAATTTTATCTTTAGCATATTCAATAGGTTTTGTTTCATTATCAAAAGGGGTATTCACTATTCTTTTACATTCATTTGTTGTTTTTGTTAAATCAAAAAGAAATAAATCGTAATTATTAATGATAGGGAAATTTTTAAAAACTTCTTTATGTAATGTATCAGCATTTCTATTAGAACTAAAAACTATTTTATTTGAACGATCATAAAATCTTGGATTTAAATCGTCGAACCAATCGTCGGTAATTTGTTCATCTCTTCTACTCATAATGTCAAATAAGTAAAGATCGGATTGACCATTTTTTACTGCAGACAAAACCCATTTTCTCCCATCTGCCGAATAATCTAAATCAAGTATTTTTTCATACTTGTACATTTTAATTAAATAATTATCTTTTTTGTTTGCCAGGTTGAGCACTTTAATTTGTGGCATGCTTTTTTGTTCGTGGCTGATGGCTAGCAATAAACTACTGGGGTGCCAAGTAATGGTAACATCTTCATTATCAGAAATAAAAGAGCTACTTTTAATTCCTGCTTTATAAACTTTTTTGGTTTTTTGGGTATTTAAATCCAGCACATAAACTTTTATTTTACCACTTTTATTAATCAAGTAAGCTAGTTTCTTCCCATCTGGGCTGTATTTAAATGTTTTATAATCTAGTGTAGTATTTCTTTTTTTACCTAAATGCACAAACTGCTTTAGGCTAGTTTCTTTTATTGTTGCATTACCTGAATTTATATATTGTTTCTTGTAAAAATTTAGCCAAGCTTCACCTAGTTCTTTAAAGTCTAAACCAACAATATAAATAAAACCGTTTTCAGCATTTCTGTTTACACGAGTCATGTAAATAATATTGGATATAGAAGAAGAACCAAAATTATCTACAATATATTTCCAAATAGAATGCCCAGCAGTTTTCGAATCGGTACTAGCCATTCGATTAAACTTTTTATATCGGCCATTTAATATGCCATCTTTAAGAGCATTGTCTAATTCAACATTCCAAGGGTCTGCCAAATAAGATTTTAAACCAGGTATAAACCAGTCTGGAAGTGTTAATAGCGTTGAGTTTGAAACTTTTTCTTGTAAATTGCCACCGTATAATAATTCATTAATTAATACTTCTGCAATTCCAGCTCTAATTTGTTTATATAAATGTTCGGTATTACCATCAAAATAAATAAATAATTTATTCCCAACAATTGGCGTAATTCCTCCAATGTTTTGTTGTTGATCGGTAACTAATCCTAAATTAGTTTGTACTAGATCGCTTAATTTATTATAAGCTAAAATTTCTATTCTACCTGCTAATTTATAATCTAAAGTATTTTCAATCTCTTTTAAATTTTGTTCGGCTATTCTTCCAACCATTGCACCTAATTCTTTTCCTTCTTTATAATAATAAGTATCGAAATGTGGCGAATGGTAATAGAACCATTGAAACTCTTTGAATTGCACTCTGTTTTTTCCAAATTCGGTTTGCGTACCCTGTGCCTGACCATAGCAAAGCCCTATTAGGTTAAAGCCTAATACCAGTAAGGATAATATACAACGAACAATAGGGTTCATGGGTTAAAACAAGATATTCGAATTTAGTTATTTATTTACAGCTATCGAATAAAATAGCTTATTTTTAACCTATAAATTTTGAATATGTTAACTATTAAAGCATTTACTTTTAATGCATTTCAAGAAAACACTTATGTGATTTATAACGAAAATGCATTAGCCATAATTATTGACCCGGGATGCTATGAAATCTCAGAGCAACAAGCGCTTCTTGATTTTATTCAAACAAATAAATTACAAGTTAAACGCATGATTTTTACGCATGCACATATAGATCATGTATTGGGTGCCGCATTTATAGAAAAAACATATGGTTTAAAAATGGAAATGCACGAATTGGAATTGAGTGTTTGGCGAGCAATTCCTAGCTATGCGAGTAATTACGGTTTTGTTTACAAAGCAGCAGAAGAACCTGATAGTTTTTTATCCATCGAAGATCAAATTCAAATAGGGGCAGATATTTTAACAATTATTTTTACACCAGGTCATTCACCTGGAAGTATTTCTTTTTATTGTGAAGCGCAACAATTTATCATTGCTGGTGACGTATTGTTTTTTAAAAGTATTGGCAGAACAGATTTAGCAGGTGGAAATTACGACACCTTAATTCAATCAATTAAAACGAATTTATTTACCTTACCAGCAGATACAAAAGTTTATGCAGGGCATGGAATAACTACTACCATAGGACAAGAGCGTACCCATAATCCATTTTTACAATAAAATGCGAACCGAATTTTTCATCGCTAAGCGATATTTATTTGCAAAAAAATCGACCAATGCCATTACCTGGATTTCTTGGATCTCTGTAATAGGCGTAACTATTGGTACTGCGGCTTTATTCCTTATTCTAAGTGTATTTAATGGATTTGAAGAACTCAATTTAATTTATGCTAAAAAGCTAAGTCCAGATTTAAAAATAATTCCGAGCGTTGGTTCAAAATTTAATAAGAATAGTTTAGATACCAATTTATTTCAATCTCCAGCCATCAATTATTATGTAAATGTTTTGGAAGACAATGTTTTATTGAAATATAATAATTCACAATATTTTGCAACACTTAGAGGGGTTAGCGAGCAATATTTAAAATCTAAAGAAATTGATTCTGTTATAAGAGCAGGTACATTTACTTTACAAGAAAACGAACAAGCCTATGCCGTTATAGGTAAAGGAATAGAAAATGCACTCGGCATAGATATTACACAACCTATTGAACAAATTGTAGTATTAGCGCCAAAGCAAAATTCCCGCTTAAATACACTAGATCCCACAAGTTCATTAAATACTGCGGCTATTTATGCAAGTGGTATTTTTGCTGTTCAACAAGAAATGGATGAGCGTGTGATGTTTGTTCCTATTGGTTTTGCCGAGAACTTATTTGCCCAAGAAAATAAATTAAGTAGTATTGATATCTATTTAAATGATGGGAATGACATGTTAGCTTATCAAAAAATAATGGAATCGAAGTTGCCTTCTCAATTTATCGTGAAAAACAGATTTCAATTAAATGAATCGCTCTACAAAGTTTTGAATACCGAAAGGTGGGCAGTTTATTTAGTATTAACTTTTATCTTAATTATTGCTATTTGTAATATTATTGGTTCGGTGACCATGTTAATTATTGATAAGCAAAAAGACATTGCAGTTTTAAGAACTTTAGGGGCAACTAAAAATCAGATTCAGAAAATCTATTTTTATGAGGGCATGATGATTTCACTTTTAGGCACTTTCATCGGATTATTTATAGGTGCTGGCTTTGCTATTTTACAAGCTAAATTCAAACTAATTAGTATTTACTCTTCTACTGGGGCTTATCTTCAAGCGTATCCGGTTAAACTCATTTACACCGATTTTTTATTGGTTTTTGCTACGGTATTTATCATTGCTTTTATTGCGAATTGGTTCAGTGCGAAACAAAGCAGCAGTGCAAGTAACCATATCAGGTGGGCAATTGTAGCTAATTAAATTTTCGCAAGCAATTCAAGAATCGTAGCGTGTAAATTTTTTAGTGCCAAAGAAATATTCCAATTTTCTTTATTTCTTTTTTCAACATAATTAGAGATGCTTCTAATTTGCAGGCATGGAATTTTTTCGTTCATGCAGCAAAAGAAAAAAGCAGCACCTTCCATGCTTTCTGTTTGTGGATTATATAGATTTTGTGTTTGTAAAATACTACTTAATTTTCCATGTGTTTTGTTTACGGTTATTGCCCTAACCTTTTGAATGTCGGCTATTTGCTCGCTTATGATATTTTGCTCTGGCACTAATTCTCCCCATAGAAAAGGAAATTCTTTAGGTGTTTGTAAACCTAATTGTATCAATGATAAAAAAGAGTTATCGTCTTCGGCTCCCATTTCAGCAAATAAATCGGATGTAATATGCAATACGTCACCAATATTTAATTTTCTATCGAATGCGCCAGCTATCCCAATATTAATGGCTAAATCAAAGGTATTTTTACTCAGCAATTTAGTTAAATGATAGGTGGTGTTAACCATACCCACGCCAGCAATTAAAAAGCTAAATTCATGTAATTTTTTTAAATCAACCGAAACCAAATTTTTAATTGGCTCAATCTCCATTTCGGTAGCAGCAACGATTAAAATCTTCATACACGAAATTAGCAAATAGCAGGAAATTTATTCAACAATTAGCAGATTAGCACCGGCTTTATTTATATTTGTAATTCATATAGCTAAAACATGGTTTTTATTACAAGAAGAGAGCGTTTTAACGCGGCACATAAGTTATTTAGAGAAGAATGGTCACAAGAACAAAACACCGCGGTGTTTGGAAAATGTGCTAATCCTAATTGGCATGGGCACAATTACGAATTGTTTGTTACCGTAAAAGGGGAAATTAATCCTACTACTGGTTTCGTGGTCGATTTAAAAGACCTGCGTGATATTATTAATAGAGAAGTAATCGATAAAATTGACCATTGCAATATTAATTTAGATGTTGATTTCATGAAAGGGAAATTGGCTTCTACAGAAGTTTTAGCAGTCGAAATTTGGAATCAACTTTTGCCACATATAGCAAAAGACGGTGTAAAATTACATGCGGTAAAATTATATGAAACAGAAAATAATTTTGTAGAATATTTTGGATAATCTTACGATGGAAGAATCAAAAAACAAAAAAGGCTACCAAAAAATTGATCAGTATAATCAAGAAAGCATAGATCAATTAGCAAAAAGTTATACATCGGTGCTTACTACTATTGGGGAAGATGTTTCGAGAGAAGGAATCCTTAAAACACCAACTCGTGCTGCAAAAGCGATGCAATTTTTAACCCATGGCTATGATCTAAATCCAGCAGAGATTTTAAAATCGGCCATGTTTAAAGATGATTATTCTCAAATGGTTATTGTAAAAGACATCGAAATTTATTCTTTGTGCGAACATCATTTATTGCCATTTTTTGGCAAGGCACACATTGCCTATATACCCAACGGACACATTGTAGGCTTAAGTAAAATTCCTAGAGTTGCTGATGCCTTTGCTAGAAGATTACAAGTACAAGAAAGGTTAACAACAGAAATTCTTAATTGCATTCAAGAAACCTTAAATCCATTAGGTGTAGCGGTAGTAATAGAATGTAAACATTTATGCATGAGTATGCGTGGTATTCAAAAACAAAATTCGGTAACTACTACTTCAGCATTTACAGGCGCTTTCAAAAACGATAAAACCCGTGCAGAATTTATTCACTTAATAGGTACTAGTTTAGTTTAATTGTCTATTTCGGAGTTTTCAGAGGAGCTTTCAGTGTGGTTTTCGCCTTCTTTGGGCTTATTAATGGCATCAAAAAGTTTCTCCATTTTTGAAACATATTCCATAGAGTCGTCGATGAAAAAATCGATGCTTGGAATTACGCGTACTTGATTGCGTATTTTTTCACCTAATTTATATCGAATCTCTCTGGCTTTAGCACGTAATTCATTTAATAATAATTCGTTGTTTTCGGCATTAAAAATACTAAGGTAAACTTTTGCAATAGAAAGATCTGGACTCATTCTCACCATGGTAATCGTAACGATACTATTGCCATGAAAAGACCAACCTTCTTTTTGTAAAATTTCACTTAATTCTTTTTGTATAACTCTTGCAAATTTTTGCTGACGTTTTGTTTCCATTTTTAATTTTATTAAGTGCTCAAATTATCTTTTAAATAAAGTGCAAGTTCTTCTTTGGTCCATTTTTCTTCTAATTTGATAATGCTTGCCGCATCAGCAAATATAGGAGGTTTAGCTTTCTGCGTTAATCTTATATAATGATGATTGAACACATCTAATGCAATATGACAAGGTTTAATATCTGCAAATTCGAGCGCTCTCTTTTTGCTTCTGATGTATAAATCCCAATCTGCACCTTGTATTCTTTCGTCCCAAAAGCCCAATAAATCTAATGCTTTTCTATTAAATATTACGCTATTTCCTACAAATCCTTCTACTATTTTATTTTTAAATTGCTTATATCTTTTTGCTGAAAAAGATTCCCAGTTACCATACATTAAATAATGCATGGTGGTTAACAATTTTTTTGTTTTTGGAATAAAGCTGGTTAAGTTTTTTATTAACTTCCATCGCCTACCCAAGTTTAACGTTTTTCTTAAGCTTTCTACTCTTTCAATGCCACAAACAGTAATAACATCTAATTTATTTTTTTCCATGCTGTCTAAAATCTTTTGATCCCAGTTTGGAGAAACAATAATATCATTATTTAGAAATGCGAAAATATCGTTTGTGGCAATTTTAATTCCTTGATTTTGGGTGTATGGATAAGAATAATTAGCCAGGTTTGCAATTACAGTAGCACCTTTTCCAATGAAAAATTCTTTGCTACCATCGCTGGAGTGGTTGTCAATAATTATTAACTCAAAAGGGTAATGCGTGTACTTTTTCAGGTTTTCCCAAAAAATTTCATTCATCTCCAATTGATTATGTATGGCAGTAATGATGCTAATCATAAATTTTTATAATATACAAAGATAGTATTATTCTGATTAGTGGATTTATACTAAATTGCATTGTTTTTTGGAACGCTTTAAAGGCCTCCATTAACCTAAACTTTTTTAAATGAAGATTTATTTCAAGCTACTTTCTTTTGCAAAGCCATTTAATCGATTTGTACCAAAGTATTTTATACTTGCCGTATTAGCCGTGATTTTTGGATTGGCAAATTTTACGCTAATGATTCCTTTATTAAATGTGATTTTTGAGAAAGTGGAAGTGGTAACAATTGTTGCGAAGCCCGAATTCGCTTTAAATCTCGACTATTTCAAAGCTATTTTTAATTTTTATTTTGCAAGTATTTTTAAAACCTATGGTCAAGTTGGTGCTTTGCAATTTGTATGTGTTGTTATTGTTGTTTCGGTTTTCTTAGCCAATTTATTTAAATACTGGTCGCAAAGAGTGCTTACTTCTATGCGAACACATGTTGTAAAAAATATAAGAGAAGCATTATTTTTAAAAATTACTTCTTTACAGGTTGGCTATTTTCACAGCCAACGAAAAGGGGATCTCATGTCTAGTTTATCGAATGATGTTAATGAAGTAGAAAATTCTGTTGTTAGTTCGGTGCAAGTGATATTTAGAGAACCCCTGATGATCATTGGCTATGTGGTGCTGCTGTTTAGCATGTCTGTGAAACTTACCTTTTTTACGCTATTGGTATTGCCAATATCTGGAGGCGTAATTGCTTGGATTTCTAGAAAATTAAGAAAAGAAGCAGAAGTAGGGCAAGGACTATTGGGTGAGATGTTAAGTATTATTGAAGAAACAATTTCTGGCATCAGAATAATAAAAGCGTTTAATGCGCAACAATATGTAAGAGAAAAATTTGATCAGCAAAATAATAAATACCGTAGTGTTTTAAAATCAATGTGGAATAAAAGAGAATTAGCTTCTCCAATTTCTGAATTTTTAGGCATCAGTATTGTTGTATTAGTTATTCTATATGGTGGTCGTTTGGTATTAGAAAACCAATCAGAATTAAATGCGAGCGAATTTATTACTTATATAATTTTATATTCTCAGATATTAATCCCTGCTAAAAATATTTCTACTGCAATAACTAATATTCAAAGAGGCATTGCCTCCGGAGCCCGTATTTTTAGTGTATTAGAAACAGATATAAATATTGTAGAAGACAAAGATGCGGTTGCTAAAACGGCTTTAAATGCGCAAATAGTTTTCAAAGATGTGAGTTTCCAATATGCCGATACCAAAGTATTAGAAGAAATTAATTTGACAGTGGAGGCCGGAAAGATGATCGCATTAGTCGGACAATCGGGTGCTGGTAAATCTACCATGGCCGATTTATTACCCAGGTTTTATGATGTTACAGACGGTCAAATATTAATTGATGGTATCGACATTAGAAAAATTAAATTACACGATTTAAATCAATTAATGGGCATTGTAACACAAGAGTCTATTTTATTTAATGATACTATATTCAATAATATTGCATTTGGAAATAAATCTGCTAGTAAAGAAGCAGTGATAGCAGCAGCTAAAATTGCCAATGCAGACGAATTTATTGTAAAATTAGCTGATGGTTACGATACGAATATTGGCGACAGAGGTGACAAACTCTCTGGTGGACAGCGTCAGCGCTTATCTATTGCTAGGGCAGTATTAAAAAACCCTCCCATATTAATTTTAGACGAAGCCACTTCTGCATTAGATACCGAATCCGAAAAATTGGTTCAAGATGCCATTCATAAATTAATGCAAAACAGAACCTCTATTGTAATTGCTCATCGATTATCTACTATTCAACATGCAGATACAATAGTAGTAATGCAAGATGGTAAAATTATTGAACAAGGAAAACATGCAGAATTGATTAGCATGAATGGTACTTATAAAAAGTTAACAGACATGCAAAGCTTTCAATAATTAATATAAAAATTGTTGATTAGGATACCTCGTTTCGTGTAGGGCTTTTACTTTATCATAAATCAAAGTTCTAAAACTTTCTAGGTTTGATTTATTTAAAGCAGAAATAAATATGGCAGGCGTATTGGTTTTACTAATCCAGCTTTTTTCAAAATCGGCAATACTCATTTCTCCATCTTCCGAATAAAATGCATCCACCTTATTAAAAACCATAATCATCGGTTTATCGAGCACCTTTAAGTCTTTCAGCGTTTCGTTAACCACACTAATTTGTTCTTCAAAACTTGGATGCGAAATATCAACCACTTGCATTAAAATATCTGCTTCTTGTACTTCTGATAAAGTTGACTTAAAACATTCAACTAAATGATGGGGTAATTTGCGAATAAAACCAACAGTATCGGAAAGTAAAAAAGGAAGATTAGCGATCACTACTTTTCGAACGGTTGTATCGAGTGTAGCAAATAATTTATTTTCGGCAAACACTTCAGATTTACTCAGCATATTCATGATGGTAGATTTACCAACATTGGTATAACCTACTAAAGCAACTCGAATTAATTCGTTTCGGTTTTTTCTTTGTGTTTCGTTTTGCTTGTCAATTATTTCTAATTTTTCTTTAAGCAATGTTATTTTTTGTAAAATAATTCGTTTATCGGTTTCTATTTGAGACTCTCCAGGTCCGCGCATACCAATACCCCCTTTTTGTCTTTCTAAGTGGGTCCAGAGTCTTTTTAAACGAGGCAACATATATTGACATTGTGCAAGCTCTACTTGCGTTTTAGCCTGAGCAGACTGGGCTCTTTTAGCAAAAATATCGAGAATTAAACTGCTGCGATCCATGACCCGACATTTTAATTCAAACTCTATATTTCTTAATTGCGATGGACTTAATTCGTCATCAAAAACGACAATGTCTGCTTCTTCAGCTTTAACATATTCGCAAATTTCTTCGAGTTTTCCCTTACCTACATAAGTTCGAATATCTGGGCGTTGTACTTTTTGTGTAAACTGATGAATACAAGTTCCGCCTGCTGTTTCTACTAGAAAGGCGAGTTCGGCTAAGTATTCTTTTTCTTGTGCTTCTGTTTCGTCTGGCGTAATAATTCCTACAAGCACAATTCGTTCTTGTGCTGCGCTAGTATTATAAAGTTGTTTTGCCATTTATTCTGCTGAACGCAGCGATTTAACATAGCTTGCTACCGCATTGATTTCTGTTTCTGAAAGTTGATCTTTGTAAGCCGGCATTAAATTTCTACCATGCTTGATAATTCCGATAAGTCCTTTGTTTGCGCACATGGAAGCGGTTAAATTAGAAGCGCCATTAATACCCGCTTTACCATCTTCGCCATGACATCTTAAACAGTTATTGATATAAATACCTTTTCCATGAACAAGTTCATCATAGTTTGCAGCCGTAGTATCGGTTACAATGCCATCTAAATTTGCTTTTTTAAGCATAACACTTTTGGTAGTAGATAAAAAATAAATGTAAATAAATAAGAAGGTTGAAATTAAAACCATTGCTTTGTTCTTTTTCTTAAATCCAATTATTCCTAATACCAAACCAATAACTGTAAGTGTTAATTTTAAATGGAACCAGCCGCCAATAGTTTTCATATTGATTTGGGTTACTAAATAAATACCAGTTACTAAGAAAATAGTACTGATAATCATACTGATTACTTTGGTATACGCTTTGTATTTATCAAGCACTGTGGTTTTGTCAAAAACCAATAGCATTGATTTTACCACATAATCTATAATAAATAGGACTGCACTGGCAATGTGTAAAGTTTGAATTAGGTTCATTTTTGTCAATTTTATTTCAACAAATATAATCATAGAAAGTATAAGGCTCAAATTATTACCATAAATTGTTTAATCCTAAAGATATTAGTAGCTTTAAAATTGACCCATAAAATCGTATTCGTAAAATAACTTTATATGAAAAAAACATTATTATACTGCTTGTTTATATTAATAGGCTTGCGTGTAACAGCCCAACAAACTTTTCCAGTAAATGGCGTGGCAGATATAAAGCCAAATAAATTCGCATTGATTGATGCTTGCATTTATATTGATGCACATACCCGTTTAGCCAAAGCGAGCCTTTTGATTGATGGGGGTAAAATTGTTAGTATTTCAGAAAAAGCAAGTATTCCGGCAGGTTATGTAGTAATCAATTGTTTAAATAAAATTATTTATCCTGGATTTATTGATGCCTATACGAGTTATGGATTGTCGGATACAAAAAACGAAGGCAACGCAGAAGACCCGATTTTTATTAGCAATAAAGATGGCGCATACCATTGGAACGAAGCGGTAAGAAGTGAATATAATGCAATTACTAATTTTAGTGTAAAGCATTCGGATCCTGATGTATTTCGTTCGCAAGGTTTTACGGTAGTAAATACCTTGAAAAAAGACGGCATTTTTAGAGGTACTAGCGCGTTGGTTTCTTTAGGCTCAGAAAGAGATAATTTATTAATTATATCGGCAAATGCCGCTTCTGCATTGTCTTTCAGAAAAGGAAGTTCAAAACAAGATTATCCATCTTCTTTAATGGGAAGCATTGCTTTAATTAGACAAAGTTATTATGATGCAAAATGGTTAAAAGAAAATAAAGGCAAAGTCGAATTTAATCAATCGCTTCAGGCAATTAATGACCAAAAATCAAATATTAAAATTTTTGAAGTAACAGATGTGCATGATATTTTTAGGGCACAAAAAATAGCAGATGAATTTAATATAAATTATATTTTTAAAGGTGCGGGAAACGAATACCAACGCATACCAGAACTAAAAAAAATAAATCCAATAATTATTATTGGCTTAAATTTTCCTAAAATATACGACGTAGAAGATTATTTTGATGCGGGTAATATTTCCTTAACAGAATTAAAAAATTGGGAACTAGCACCTAGCAATCCAGCAGCATTAGCCCAAGCGAATATTAAATTTTTACTCAGCACCAGTGATTTAAAGAAACCAAGCGAATTTTTAAATAACCTTAGAAAGGCAGTAAAATATGGTCTTTCGGAAGAAAGTGCGCTTAGCGCATTGACCGAAACACCAGCAGTTGTATTTGGAGTTAACGATCAAGTGGGGAGTTTAAAAAAGGGCATGCGCGCTAATTTTATAATTTGTTCTGGAAATATTTTCAAAGAAGAATCCGCTACTATTTTATCAACTTGGATTGATGGTAAGTCTTATGCTATTAATCTAGCAAACGAAAATGATATTAGAGGAACTTACCAGGTAACAAATGGTACTATTGGAACAAAAGAAATTACCATCAAAGGTAAACTGACCGATTTAGTCGCTACTGGAATAAAAGCAGACAGTACAGACTTATCTATCAAGCTTAATTATTTTGAAAATCAAGTGTCGATGATTTATGATCCAAGTATTGATTCTGCTAGTATTGGAAAATTTAGATTGAATGCCAGTTTTGTTGGAAATCAAATGATAGGAAGTGGCACAGGCAGCGATGGAAAACAATTTAATTGGTCTGCGAATAAAACTAAAACATTTCAAGAACCTATAGTTGCAAATGAGCCTATTCAAAAAGAAAAAGAATTAAAATTAGGACCCGTATATTATCCATTTACGGCATATGGAACTACAAACATTTTGCAAGCCGAAAAAATGATCATCAAAAATGCGACTATTTGGACAAACGAATCTCCAGCTGTATTAACAGAAACAGATGTATTAATTAATAATGGAAAAATTGTTCAAATAGGGAAAAACATCCAAGCCCTCGATGCAAAAGTAATTGATGCTTCTGGAAAGTATTTAACAAGCGGCATCATTGATGAACATTCACACATTGCCATAACAAGGGGAGTTAACGAAGGTACACAAAGTAATACAGCAGAAGTTCGAATCGGAGATGCCCTAGATCCAGACGACATTAATATTTATAGACAATTAGCAGGTGGAGTAACTACTTCACAACTTTTACACGGTTCTGCAAATCCTATTGGTGGACAAAGTGCAATAATCAAATTGAGATGGGGGAAAATAGCAGAAGAATTAAAATTTGAAGGTGCAAGTCCATTTATCAAATTTGCTTTGGGAGAAAATGTGAAGCAAAGTAATTGGGGTGATAGGCAACAAACGCGATTCCCTCAAACCCGCATGGGCGTTGAGCAAGTGTATATCGATGCATTTACTAGAGCGAAAGAATATGAATCTGAGAAATTAAACTACGCTAAACTCAGTGCAAGTGCAAAAACTGTTAGCCCTCGTTTTGATTTAGAATTAGAAACCATGCTTGAAATCTTAAACAAGAAAAGATTTATTAGCTGTCATTCTTATGTTCAGTCAGAAATAAATATGTTAATGCATGTAGCCGATTCATTCAACTTTAAAGTAAATACCTTCACCCATATTTTGGAAGGCTATAAAGTGGCGGATAAAATGAAAGCACATGGTGCAAATGCCTCTACATTTTCTGATTGGTGGGCATATAAATTTGAGGTAATGGATGCGATTCCATATAATGCTGCCATTTTAACAAAAGTTGGAGTGAATACCGCAATCAATTCCGACGATGCAGAAATGGCCAGAAGACTTAACCAAGAAGCTGCCAAAGCCATTAAATACGGCGCTTTAACTGAAACAGAAGCCTGGAAGTTGGTTACTTTAAATCCTGCAAAAATGCTCCATATCGATCATCGTGTAGGTAGTATTAAAGTAGGAAAAGATGCTGACGTAGTGTTATGGAATACCAATCCATTAACTATTTATGCTAAACCAGAAAAAACAATTATTGATGGCGTAATTTATTTTGATTCGGAAAGAGATTTAGAATTAAGGAAGCAAATCGCAAAAGAAAAGGAACGCCTAATTCAAAAAATGTTAGATCAAAAAAAATTAGGTATGCCAAGTCAAAAGGCAACTATAAAAGAGAAAAAATTATATCACTGTGATGACATGGAAAATGAAATGTCTAACTAAGCTAAATAGGATGAAAAAAAGTATATTAATTTTTGCATTAAGTATAGTAAACTATGCTTATGCACAACAAAAAGAAAATATTATATTCTCTGGAGCTACTATTCATATTGGGAATGGGGAGCTTATAGAAAATGGAACGATACAAATTAAAAATGGAATCATAGTTGCAATTGACAATGCGCAATCTACGAATGCTATTATTGATCCTACTGCTATCGTAATTAATGCTAAGGGTAAACATATTTATCCTGGTTTAATTGCACCCTATAGTAGATTAGGTTTAGAAGAAGTAGAAGCAGTGCGTGCTACTTTAGATTATCGTGAAGTAGGAGAATTGAATCCAAATGTGCGGGCACTTATTTCTTATAATACCGATTCAAAATTAATTCCAACGGTGCGGAGCAACGGCGTGCTAACAGCAATGACGGTGCCCGAAGGCGGAATTGTTACGGGCAGTAGTTCTTTAATGAAATTAGCGGGTTGGAATTGGGAAGATGCCGTATACAAAGCCGATGTAGGAATTCATTTAAATTGGCCGACTATGCGTATTTACAGCGCTTCCTGGGCACCATCTGTTGAAGATCAAAAATCCAATACCGAAAAAAGCTATACTGAATTAAGAAATTTATTTAATCAAGCACGAGCATTTAATCAAACACGTCCTAAAGTTAAAAACTTAAAGTTTGCCGCGATGCAGGATTTATTTTCAGGAAAGAAAAAATTATTTATTGCAGCAGATTATTCAAAAGATATTATTGCTGCTGTTAACTTTTCAAAAGAATTTGGTATTACGCCAATTATTGTAGGTGCTCGAGACGCGCATTTAGTGTTGAATTTTTTAAAAGAAAATAATATTGCTATTATTTTAGAAAACGCCCATTCGCTTCCGAGTAGAGAAGACGATGACATTGATTTACCTTATAAAAAAGCATCCATATTATACAATGCTGGTATTCCCTATTGTATGGCTATTAATGGTAGTTGGCAACAAAGAAATCTTCCCTTTGAAGCTGGAACGACCGCTGCTTATGGTGTGCCTAGAGAAATGGCGCTTCGCTCAGTTACTTTATCGGCAGCAGAAATATTGGGAGTAGCAGACAATTTAGGAAGTTTAACAAAAGGTAAAGATGCCACATTGCTCATCTCTACAGGTGATTTATTAGACATGAAATCTTCAAGCGTAGAAAGAGCTTGGATACAAGGTTCTGAAATTAAATTAAAAAATTCTCAAAACGAACTCAACGAAAAATACTTAAAGAAATATGGTATAGACCAATAAAAAAAGGCCTCGAATTTCGAGGCCTTTTTTTATTCTATTAATTTTATTTCTTCTACTTGTAATACTTCTTTGGTTAAATTGTTTTGTACAAAAGCAACTATATAACATTTCTTTTGCTTGTATTTCGAACTAATAGTTGTAGTATATGATTTTGAAATGATTTGACCGGCAGATTTAACACTTCCGCTCAAACGATCACCCCAAGCACCATTCAGGCTTTTTCTTAATACATGGCGATGTGCAAAGTCTGAAACATTCTCTGGAATATGACCATACCATTTTTGCCAATTAATGATACTGTCTTCTACTAAATAAACCACTAATTGTTGATTGATATTTCCTTTCTCTAGGTATTCAATTTCTACTTCTAAATTTAAATTCCTACTCAGGGTATCATAGCTTTTGGAAAGGCTTAAGTTAAGCGCTGCTTTTTTATTTAATTCCATCGCAATACTCGACCCCCATGCTGTATAATTGAGTAGTCTATTAGAAAAAATACTATAATCACCGTCATTGGCTTGTCTGTTTACCATTCCCTTTGGTAAACCGGCTGTTTCAATATTAAAGAATTGATCTAACTCATCGCCAACCGGTGTTTTAAAATTATAACTGAATTTGCCAGTTTTGTTTGTGTCTGCAAAAAAGCTGCAATGGGTAGCTACTACTATCACACGGCCTTTGTATATTGAGTCTAGATTTGTCGCTTCTATTCCAGCATAAGGGCAATTTCCGCATTCATGTCCTGTAAAATCTTCTAATAAAATTTTACGGCCACCTTCTGTAACATTTACTTCCTCTGTGTAGGGTCCTGTAATTTCATCGCATGCAGCAAATGTAAATGCGACGAAGATGCTAAATATAAATAAGCTACTATTTTTCATGTTTTTCATTTTAAAAAGTACTACTAATGGCAAGTGATAATCCGTACGAAGCTGGAATTAACCTACATACACCCCCAACACATAAAAAACCTTCTCTTTGTTTACCATAGCCAACAATAAAACGGGTGGCATTTTTAGTATAACCAAAACTACCACTATAATAATGCGCTCGTTTTTCTGCAATTGCATTACCATAATTAAATTGATCTATAACTGCAAAGAACCAATGTGGCGAAACAGTATATTCTGCTAGTCCTACAGCCCAATCGCCAAAATCTTGTTTGGTTCTCATGCTTTGTAATTCTGCACGAAAAGTTTTTTTACTATTGATTTTATATTGCATTTCAAACACAGCAATATGTGCAAATACAGTTCCAAAACCAGATACATTTTGCACCTTATCTTTATTGAAGACTTGATACATATAAGTATAAGTTGTTTTTAATTTCGGACTGATTTTTTTTACGACTTCAAAATTGAGGTCTCTATATAAAAGCATTTTTCCTTTGGAGAAAAACGCTGCTGAATATCCTTGTTCGTCTCCAGTTTGTGTAGTATCTAAATTATTTGCATTGGAGAAATTAACAGTAAACAAAGTACCATATTTACCACCAAGCATACTGCCCTTTTTAAAATTATACGACACCTCAAATTGTTCGCCTATTTCGCCTAATGGCTGCGTAGCATATGGATAAAAGGAAGGTAATGCATAGGTGTGTTGTTTACTTATTGCCGGTAAAAAACT
>CANNIS010000009.1 GCA_947505035.1 Sphingobacteriales bacterium | reverse complement strand
TAAAAATTGGGTATTCTTAAATATTTTCACAAATTTACAAGACAATACTTCATAAATGATACAATTATTATTAGGTGCAATTGGCGCAGGACTGCTCATGACAATTATGACAGGGCCGGCATTTTTTTCACTGATAAGAACCAGTATACAGAAAGGCTTTTTTGCAGGTGCAGTTTTTGCCATTGGCGTTTTTTCGGCCGATTTAATATTTGTCAGTATTACTTTATTAGGCGCTAAACTTTTATCGGTTGCACAAACTTATCAAAACTACATAGCTATTATTGGCAGTGTGTTTTTAGGAATTATTGGCTATAGATATTTTAGCAAACCAGCTGGCCTAATAGAAGAAAAAGGCAAAGAAATTACCCTCAGCAAATTGAAAATTTTTGCCTATTATTTCAAAGGGATTTTTATGAATCTATTAAATCCTGGAATGCTATTTTATTGGATAGGATTAGTGAGTTACCTGAGCACCAGTGCTACTTATAGCCAAGATGAAATAAAAATATTTTTGGTCACTTGTATGGGAACGGTCTTAAGTACCGATATCATTAAAGCCTATTTTGCTGCAAAAATGCGTCACCTTTTTAACCCAAAAGTGATTCATTTAATGAACAGAATTGTTGGCATTGCACTGATGATTTTTGCATTTGCAATTATTGCCAAATTATTTCTCTTAGTTGCTTAACTAATAAGCACGCTTATTACTGCCTTCTATAAAGTTTATAAAAGCATTATTCACAACTTTCATGCCGCCTGGTGTTGGAAAATCGCCAGAGAAATACCAATCTCCGGTATGCCCCGGACAAGCCATGTGCAAATCTTCTATGCTTTGGAAAATAATGGCTACTTCAGCTTGAATATCTTTTGGTCGAACTATTTCCGCTATTTTTTGAGAAATTTCTTCTGGGGTAAATGGTTTATATATTTCTTTGACAAAATTCTTAATTTGATGACTCGGTAAGTTTACTTGCGATTTACAATTATCATACACTTGCTGAATCAATTGATCCATTCCTCTTTCTTTTAATAAGGCAATAGTTGCTGAAAAGGCAACAAACTCGGCCATTCTAGACATGTCAATTCCGTAGCAATCGGGGTACCTAATTTGAGGAGCCGAAGAAACAATAATTATTTTTTTAGGCCCTAATCGATCTAAAATTCTTAAGATACTTTGCTTCAAAGTGGTTCCTCTTACAATAGAATCGTCTAAGACCACAAGTGTATCTACGCCCTTATTTACAACTCCATAAGTGGTGTCATAAATATGTGCAACCATATCTTGACGATCTTCGTCTTGGGTAATAAAGGTGCGTAACTTGGCATCTTTCAAAGTAATTTTTTCGACACGAGGCGCCATACTTAATAATTTTTCGAGCGACTCGTTTGATAAATCTTTTTGAAAATTTAATATTTTTTCTTTTTGATATTTTCTGACATGCTTATGCAAACCTTCTACCATTCCATAAAAAGCAACTTCTGCCGTATTAGGAATATAAGAAAATACCGTATTGGTTAAATCGTTATCGATGGCCGCTAAAATTTTGGGCACCAACATTCGGCCCAATTGTTTACGCTCCTTATAAATTCCTGCATCGTTACCGCGAGAAAAATAAATGCGTTCGAACGAACAGGCTTTTCTTTCGGCTGGTTCAATGAATTGATGTTCCGAAACCAATCCGCTTTTTTTAATAATTAAAGCATGACCTGGTTGAATTTCTTTGATAGATTCTAAAGGCACATTAAATGCTGTTTGAATAGCTGGTCTTTCGGAAGTAACCACCACCACTTCTTCGTCTTCGAAATAAAATGCTGGGCGAATACCCGATGGATCTCGCATTACAAATGCATCGCCATGCCCAATCATTCCGCAAATGGTATATCCACCATCCCAAATTTTAGCAGAGCGCGTAAGTATAGAAGGCACATCAATGTTTTCTTCTATTAACTTGGTGATTTCAATATTGCTATATCCTAAAGTTTTATAATGATCGAAAAGACGTTGATTGTCATCATCTAAAAAATGTCCTATTTTTTCTAATACCGTAATGGTATCTGCTTTTTCTTTAGGATGCTGACCTAATTCGTAGAGTTGATTCAATAACTCATCTACATTGGTCATGTTAAAATTACCTGCTATAATTAGGTTTCTGGTAATCCAATTATTTTGTCTTAAAAATGGATGACAGTTTTCAATATTATTATTTCCAAATGTGCCATATCTTAAATGACCCAATAATAACTCTCCAATATAAGGCGCATTGGATTTAAGCCATTCTGCATTTTGATAATCAATGGGGTTTTTTGCTTCTACTTCTATTAACCTGTTTTGAACATGATCGAAAATTTCTGCTACCGAATTTTTAGAGGTAGAACGATGCCTACTAATGTAACGGTCGCCGGGCGAAGTGTTGAGTTTGATAGTTGCAATTCCGGCGCCATCTTGACCCCGATTTTGCTGTTTAGACATCAATAGAAATAATTTGTTGAGGCCATAAGTAGCCGAACCATATTTTTGCTGATAAAATGCTAAAGGTTTTTTTAATCTGATCAGTGCAATTCCGCACTCATGCTTGATACTATCGCTCATCGTTGTTAGCTAAGACGCAAATATAAACATTTCTCGCTTTTTTCAAGCCGACTTTTTAGAAAAAAATTGCGAAATTTTATGTTAAAGCAAGAATTTTAAGCAATAATGCTTTGGATATAACTGATAATGTTAGAGGGCAAAATTCCGAAATAAATAATGGCCAAAATTAAAGGCAATACCAAAAAATATAAAATACTTTGTTCTTCTTTATTCACCTTAACCCAAGTGGCTTCTCGCATAAACATATTTCGAATGATGATAAAATAATAAAATAAAGAAATGATAGAAGCGATTGCAGCGGTAATGATGGTGATTAAAATAGCTGGATTAGAAGAAGCGACATAAGCCTGGTAACTCGCCGAAAACAATAAAAACTTTCCGGTAAAGCCAACAAGTGGAGGCAAACCAATAAAGGATGCAAAAACAACCACCAATAAAATTGATGCCAATGGAGATTTTCGAACCAAGCCTTTATAGTCTGCTAAATCATATGCCTCATGCTGCTGTTCAAAATAACTGATGAGCATAAATGCCGCTGTATTCATTAATAAATAGGCTAGTAAATAAAACAGCAAAGCAATCACTCCTATGGAGGTATAGCCAATTAAACCCATTAAAAGAAAACCAGATTGTGCAATTCCAGCATAAGCCATTAAACGTTTAATGTTTGTTTGAGACAAAGCCACAAAACTACCGATGACTAAGGTCATGATGGCAATTACACTTAAAAAAGTTTCCCAATTATACATGGGCCAAAATAAAATTTGATTAAAAATTTTAAAGGAAAAGAATCCAAGAAAATTGGCAAACAAAGCATAACCTGCAATTTTTGGAGCCACACTTAATAAAATTAAAGTAGTGGCCGAAGTTCCTTGATAAACATCGGGTGCATAAAAATGAAAAGGTGCTGCAGCTATTTTAAATAAAAATCCAGCCATAATTAATCCAATACTCAAGGCAATTATCGGCATTGGCGCTTTGGCAAACCATGCTAAAAAATTAGGATCTTGCAAAGACAGTGTGCCTGCAAAGCCATACATTAAAGATATTCCATACAATAAAAGAGCCGAAGCTAATAAGCCAAACAAAATATACTTCATGCCCGATTCGGCATTGCTTTTATCTTTAATTGACAAGGCAACGTATCCATAAGAGAATAGCGAAACCATTTCTACACTTAAATAAATGGTTAACATATGCGCAGACATACACAGCATATTTAATGCAATTAAAAAAAGTGGCACTAAATAAAAATATTCTGGGGTGTTTTGTTTTTTGATGCGGTAATCGGTACTTGCAAAAATAATAAACAAGCCTACCACCAATGTAATCAGTAATTTAAATACAATAATTTTATTGCTTAAAATTAACATGCCATTAAACAACTGCTGAATTTCAATACTAGCAGAAATTTGCTGAAAAGTTAAAAAGCCCGAAAAGCTAATGCCTGCGATCATTAAGCCAGCTAGCCATTTTCTATTTTTGAAAAATAAATCAATAAGCAAACCCATTAAAAAGAAAAACAATAAGCTATATTCTGGAATTAAAAATTTCCAACTCGCATTATTGCTCGTCACTAAAGATTGTAAAGTTTGATACAATTCCATCTACTTAAAATTTTAATAAAGATTGCATGCTTTTTAAATTTGCAATTCCATGTATCCAAGTTTCGTGTGCCCATGCATTGATGGTATTATTACTAGCATCAAATAATATAGAGGGGAAAATGCCCAATAAAATAGTAATCAAGGCTAAAGGAATTAATACCAAATATTCTGTTGCGGTTAAATCTTTTAGTTTTAAATGCCACTCTTGAGCTCCTTTGAAACGCGGTGCTCCAAAAAACATGCGTTGCAAAGTCCATAAGAAATATGCCGCACCAATTAAAATTCCAACCGAAGCTAAAATAGCAAAGCCTCTAGGCAATAATGCATTTACAGATGCTGATTTAAAAGCACCGATAAGGGTAAATGCTTCACCAATAAAACCAGACAAGCCGGGCAAACCTAATGAAGCAAAAAACGCAATTACCACAAATAAAGTATAGCGAGGCATAGGTTGTGCCAGGCCTCTGAATGCAGCAATCTCGCGATCTTGAACCCTTTGATAAATGATACCTACTAAATAAAATAGCATCGTAGAAAGCACGCCGTGACTAATCATTTGGAAAATAGCACCATTCACTCCTTCCGAGGTTAGTGATGCAATTCCTAAAATAACAAACCCCATGTGTGAAATTGAAGAATAGGCAATCATGCGCTTTAGATCAGTAGATGCTAAAGCAATAAATGCCCCATATATTATAGAGACCACGCCAATTAATCCAATCCAATAAGAAAAATATATAGCCGCCTCTGGAAATATTCCGTAGCAAATTCTAATAATTCCATATCCACCAATTTTTAAGAGCACCCCTGCAAGTATAATAGAAACAGGTGTTGGCGCCTCCACATGAGCATCTGGCAACCAAGTATGCAATGGTATGGTAGGAATTTTAATGGCAAAAGCAATAAACAAAACAATAAACCCAAAGAACCTAACTGGATAATTAAATAGTAATGCATCACTAGAGAAAATAGAGAAATAACTGTCTTTGGTATAGTTTGCTGCATCCATCATATACAACATATTAAATGTATGCTCACCTGTAACCGGATCAATGACCGAAAAGTAAAGTCCGATCATTACCAGTAACATAAATATAGATCCAAGTAAAGTGTACAAGAAAAATTTGATAGAAGCGTATTCTCTGTTTGGACCACCCCACATGCCAATTAAGAAATACATTGGCAACAGCATCAATTCATAAAACACATAAAATAAGAAAAAATCGAGTGCGCAAAATACACCCATAATAGCAGCACTCAACAATAAAAACAAGGTGTAATATGCTTTTGGATCTTTCTTAATTTCGTTTGAAGCTATAGCCGCAATAAACATTACAAATGCCGACAATAAAAGTAAGCCTATACTTAAACCATCTACTGCTAAAAAATAATCAATATTTAAACGACCAAAAGTTCCCAAATTTAAATTAATCCAATCGGTACGTTCTACAAAATGATACCCTTGCGGATTTTTTAAATATTGGGTATATAAATAGGCTGCAATTAGCGTCTGTAACAGACTGATAACAATAGTTACCGGCCTAAACACATTTGATGCACGCTTAGGTAATAGCAACAAAATTAATGCAGCTGCAATCGGTAAGAAAATTAAAACAGACAACCAATTATTCATTTTATATCTTTAATAAGTTAATAAATAAACCATACTACTATTGCCATCAACATCAATGCCAATAAAAAATAAGTTTGCACTCTACCCGTTTGCGTAATACGAATAATATCTCCTATTCGTTTGGCAATGAGTGCAATCAGGTTAACCAATCCATCAATTATATTTCGATCAAACCAATCGGAACATTTGGCAATCACAATGGCAAAATTCGCAATTCCATTCACTAGTCCATCTACAATATTTTTGTCTAACCATTTTAATATAGTGGCTATTTGCTGTATTGGTTTTATAAAAATATATACATAAAAACGATCTATAAAAGCACCGTTTTTAAGGAAATAAATAATGGCATTTTTTTCGTCCATCAATAAAATTGATGGAATAAATTTTACAGCTAAAATACCAGCGACACTCAAAAATACAATACTTATACTAAAAATTGGATTTATGGTTTCGGTGTCTATTGTAAACCAAAACCCTTGTAAATGAAATGGATTGATAGAAAAGGCTGCAAATAAAGAGGCTATGGCCAAAACGATTACTGGCAAATTCATTGCCACAGATTTTGCTTGTGGTGTATTAATTGAATCATTTTTTGCAAACAAATAAAACCAAATTCTTGCGATATAAATGCTGGTTAATAACACAGAAAAAAGCAGCAATATATTAAATATATCTAAGCCATGTTGTTGAATAGTCGCAAATAAAATGGCTTCTTTAGAAAAATATGCAGCTGTAAATGGCAAGCCGATTAAGGCAGCGGCCGCAATACTAAAAGCAATAAATACAATGGGAAATTGCTGCGCAGCACCTGATAAGTTGCGTATATCTTGCGTTTTATTTTCGTGAATAAAGACACCCGCTGTTAAAAACAAGGCTGCTTTAAAAAAAGCATGCGTTAATAAATGAAATAAAGCGAGGGGTTGATTGCCAATACTAATAGCGAAAAGCATAAAACCAATTTGCGAAATAGTAGAATAAGCTAATATTTTTTTGATATCCTGCTGTGCGATCGCAAATAAGGAAGCCATTACAATGCTAATAATGGAAATATATTTTAAAAACAATAAAGCTTCTAGCGGAAAAAAGAAAGCGACTCTTAACAAAAGATAAACTCCCGCAATAACCATTGTAGCAGCATGTATGAGCGCCGATACCGGTGTAGGTCCTTCCATTGCATCTGGCAACCAAACATGTAAAGGAAACTGAGCAGATTTAGCAATCACAGCTAGGAGAATGGCGATGCTTGCAAAATACAAAGCAGGCAAATCTTTTGGGGCCGTTTGCAGCATCACCTCTATGCTATTTAAGTTAAGGGTTTGAAACTGATTAAATAAAATATAAATCGCAGCTAAAAAACCTAAATCACCAATTCTATTAATAATAAAAGCTTTTTTATTTGCTATTATTGCCGATTCTTTGGTTCGCCAAAAACCAATTAAAGCATAAGACGCAAATCCGACTAATTCCCAAAAAATATAAATTAAAAATAAATTATTGGCTAGCACCAAGCCAAACATGGCGGTAAAGAAAAATAAAATATAAGCAAAATATTTTTCGAAACGCAATTCAGATTTCATGTAATAACCCGAAAATATAATCACCATTAGGGTAACTAAATGAATCATCGATAAGACCCAAAAACAAGTTTCGTCTATTAATAAAGTGATTTGAAATTTACTTTGCGCAATGCTAAACCAATCGAGTGTATAATATTGATGCGGATTCACTAAGGGTTTTAAAAAATATAATAAAGAGCCGTACGATGCAATTATAGCAGCAATAGCAGTCCAATAAACAATTCTTTCTGAAAAACGGACAAAAGAAAAAAGAATAAAAAACAACAATGGCAAAAGGAATCCGATGGCAGAAAAATCTAGCACCTGCAGTAGCGAATCCACTTGATATGTTATGGCTTGATCCATTAATTTTTAAATTCTTCTATTTGGTCTGGGTTGATGGTATTAAAATACTGATACACTTTAACTACAATAGCCAGCGCAAGCGCTATGGCTGCAGCCGATAATACTATGGCAAATAAAGCCATCAATTTCCCGTCTGCTGCATTTGATTTGGTATTCACATTAGCGAATACCACTAGATTAATGACTGCAGCATTGACCATTAATTCTATTCCAATTAAAACTAAAATAATATTTCGACGGCGAATAGCCGCATAAAAACCGATGGCAAATAAGGCAGCCGATATAAATAAAAAGTGACTGATATTGATATCCATTTTTATTAATTTTTATTTTTTCTAGTCACCATTGCAGTAAATATAAATGCAGCTAATAGCAGCAAAGACACTAATTCAAATGGTAATAAATATTTTGTTAACAATGCAATTCCTATGATTTGTATATCGCTTCCAACATAATGTATTGGCGTGTTTGGTGCATACAGATAAAAGAAATATATTAAAATTACAAATAGCGCTAAACAGGCTAGTAATGCTAAATATTGATGCAGAGAAATGCTTTTCTTTTGCAGCACTTCATTAGACAAGCTTGCTTTTTGTGATAACATGATTCCAAAAACCATTACTACTAATATTCCGCCAACATAAATCATTAAATGAGCAATAGCGATAAAATCTGATTTCGCAAAAACCAATAACCCGGAGATAGCAAAAAAACAAGCAAACATGGCAAATACCGATCGTATAATTTGCTTAGTGCTTACCGCATACAATGCAGCAGCAATGGCCAAAAAAGCAAAAACATAAAATACGAGCTTAATCATATTTGCCCCTCCTTATTTATAGCAGAATTTGCTAAGGCAGCTGCTTTAGCTTCTTTTTTTGCTTGTTCTGCTACTGCAGCTAATTCACGTTTTTGTGCAGCTTCTGCTTCCGGCATTTCCGCAAAAACATAATTTAATTCTTGAGGATTGGTAAAACTTCTATCGTATTCGCTAGTCATGACCAAACATTCTGTTGGACATACAACCGTACATAAACCACAAAACATACACTTACCCATATCGATGCTAAACTTGGCTGCATGTAAGCGCTTAGTGGTACCATCAGAAGTTTTGCCGATATCTTCCGTTGCTTTAATAGCCTCGATATCGATACAATCTACCGGGCAAATTTTTGCACATAAATCACATACAATACAATCGTCCATTTCTATGTCTAATTGATAGCGCCCTACTTCGGGTACGGGAATTTGATCGGCAGGATACCTAAGCGTGGAGCTTCCAGTTCTTTGACTAAAATAATCTTCCGATTGAATTCCTTTATCGACACGGTTTTTAGGCTTGAGAAAATGTTTTAGCGTAATGGCTAATCCTTTAAACAAACCTTTAATTAATAGATATGTATTTTTTTTCTTCCTCAATTAAGTATAAATAATTTCCAAATTCCAGAAAACAAAACTAGCACAAATGAAAGTGGTATCAATACTTTCCAACACAATGTCATGAGCTGATCCATGCGATAACGCGGAAAAGTCCAACGAATCCAAACCTGCAAAAGCACTAGACTAAGGGCTTTGAGTAATATCCAAACAATTCCCCAATAAGTTCCGGTTGTATAATCTGCTAAAGCAAACGAAGCCAAATTAGGTAAAGGGGTATTCCAGCCACCAAAAAATAATACCGCTGCAATCATCGATACCAAAAACATCATCGCATATTCTGCTAAAAATAAAGCTCCGAATTTAAAGCCGGTATACTCCACATGAAAACCCGCTACTAATTCCGACTCAGCTTCTGGTATATCGAAGGGTGTTCGATTACATTCTGCCAAGGAAGCAATAAAATAAATAATAAATGCAATGAATAAATGCGGTGCTTGAAAAATAGTCCAAGCAAATACACCACCAATTTTACTTACCTCCCAAAAACCAAAAAAGTATATCTTTTGTTTGCTCAAAATTCCTTGTTGCATACAAATCTCTTGCAGATTTAAGGTTTGAAAGAGCATGATTACCGCAAGTATTGCTAATGCTGCAGGGATTTCATAAGAGATAATTTGAGCAATGGATCTGATAGACCCTAATAATGCATATTTATTATTAGAAGCCCAACCCGCCATTAATATGCCAAGTACTTCGATCGAAACGATCGCTAATAAATAAAATATTCCAATATTGATGGAAGAGCTGATATAAGTTGGTGAAAATGGGATGGTCGCAAAACCCATAAATACAGCTGTAAATACAAGTATTGGTGCTGCGAGGAATAGTTTTTTATCGGCTAATGTTGGGGTAATGTCTTCCTTTTGCAACATTTTAAAAATGTCGGCAAATGTTTGCAATAAACCGTATTTACCAGTAACGACTGGCCCTACCCTATCTTGAATCCAAGCAGAAATCTTCCGTTCTGCCCAAACAGCCATTAAAGCATAAACTGCAATAAAGCCTAATAAAACGATAGAAATAAAATAGAAAGCCATATTTTTTACATTCTATCAAATGTAGGAATTTTGTACATAAAAAAAGCCCCTTATCGGAATAAGGGGCTTTAAAAATGGTGATTTTAATTATTTTCTAGGCATCATTGGCTTTACTACAGGTGCTGCTATTACAGGCGCTGCAACAGGCATAGCTGCTAATTTTTTCTTTACAATATCCATTACATTGTCTGTAGGTTGTGCATAAACAACCGCACCTGCACTGGTATCAAATATATAAGCATAGGTATTTTCTTTTGCTACTTCTACAATTGCGGCTTCTGCTCTTTTTAAAATTGGAGAATATAATTCTTCTTTCTTTTTAGCAGCAGACTCTTGTGCAGTTTGTTGAAACTCTTGAATTCTAGCTTCGAGGTCTGTGATTTCTTTTACTTTGGCTTCTTTAATTGGATCGGCCATTGCAGCTTGTTGTCCTTGATAGGCTTGAACTTTTGTTTGATATTCTGTTGTCATTGTTTTCAATTGCGCCTCTAAAGATGCATTGAAATCTTGCAAAGTTTTATCTGCCACTTTAATTTCTGGCATAGATGCTAATAATTCTGCAGAATTGATGTGCCCAAACTTAGTCGATTGTGCTTTTAATGACAAATTGCCTAACAGGCAAATTGCGGATACTAATGTGATTTTAACAAATGGATTCATATAGCTATTATTTAATGATGCAATATACAATTTATTTTTTCTTAGGATCAATGGTCTTGCCTTTTTCTGATGGTTTTTCGTTTGGTTTTGAGCCAGATTGGTCGCCTGGCTTATAGCCTAGGGCAATGATGATATCATTGCTTTTATCTAATTTTCCATTAGTATACAACATAGTAGCATCTCCAGCTTTATCGAAAATTGCACCATAGGTAAATTGTTCTGCGTATTTATTCACAGCCTCAAAAACTTTATCTTGAATTGGTTTAATTAATTCTTCTCTTTGCTTTGATAATTCGCCTTGGAAACCAAATTTTATTTTCTGAAATTCTTTGACTTGTTTTTCTTTATCAACAATTTCATCCTCTCTTTTTTTACGCAAATCATCGGCTAGTAAAACTTGTTCGGCTTGATAAGATTTATACAACTTTTCAATTGCTACATATTTGGCATCCACTTCTTTTTGCCATTGTGCAGATAAATCATCTAATTGTAGTTGTGCTGCTTTGTATTCCGGAATATGTTTTAAGATATAATCTGTATCTACAAAACAAAATTTTGTTTGCGCATTTGCAAATGACGCTGTCAACAAAAAGAAAATAATTAATACATTTTTTTTCATGCTATTTTATGTTTAAAACTGTTGTCCAATAGAAAAATGAAATTGCCCACCATTAGCTCCAGGATTACCTGGAATATTATCAAATCCAAAGCCATAATCTAATCCAAGCAAGCCAAAGATTGGAAGAAATATTCTTACCCCAGCACCTACAGAACGCTTAAAATTAAAAGGACTGAAGGATTTAAATGCAGCATACGTATTACCACCTTCGGCAAACACTAAACCATAAATGGTGGCAGATTGGTTCATCGTAATGGGATGCCTTAATTCAATGGTAAACTTATTAAAAATAGGTGCACCCACCGAACCATAATTTGCAAAAGGCACGATGGAATTATTTTGATACCCTCTTAATCCAATTACTTCAGAACCGGCTAAATAATCATAACCTGTTAAACCGTCTCCACCTAATTTAAATCTTTCGAAAGGTGACACGCCAATTTGTTTATTATAATAACCTAAGAAACCGAATTGCGCTTTAGTATTCAATACTAAATCGCCTACTAGTTTAGTAAACATAGAAGCATCAAATTTCCATTTATGGTACTCAATGTATTTATACTTTTCTGTTGCAGTTGCGTCAGAATAATTTTTTCCTGAAAATAAAGAAAATGGTGGCGTAAACTGCAGAGATAAAGAAATATTTGAGCCCGAACGCGGATAAATTGGCTGATCTACCGAATTTCTAGAAATCACATTCGTAAAACTAATGCTTTTTGCAATACCGCTTTTAAATACAAAACCACCGTAATTAGTTAAATCGTATTGTTGATAAGCCACCGAATTATTGATCAAGAAAAAGTCGTCGGGCCATTTTAATCGTCTACCTAGACTCATGCTCACCCCATTAATAATAATTGATTGACGAGCTGCATTAGACGAACTCAAACCATTTGACTGGGTTGTCCTAAAAATACTTGCCGTAAAGTAATTAGGTTTTTTGCCGCCTAGCCATGGTTCCGAAAATGACAAACTATAAGATTGATAAAACAAGCCGTTCGTTTGTCCACGTACTGTTAATTTTTGACCATCACCAGTTGGAATCGGATCAAATTTGCCTTTGGCCATATTTCTCAATGAAATATTATTTAAAGATAAACCTAAGGTACCTACTGCTCTTCCACCACCAAATCCACCCGATAATTCTATTTGATCGGAAGGTCTTTCTACCACAGTGTATAGAATATTTACAGTGCCTTTGGCCGCGTCTGGCTTTGGTTCAATTCCAATTTTTTCTGGATCGAAATATCCTAATTGAGATAAATCTCTTTGCGATCGAATGATATCTTGACGAGAAAATTTTTGTCCAGGTTTTGTTCTAATTTCACGATATACCACTTTATCGTTTGTTTTATCATTCCCTTTTACAATTACTTTGTCGATAATAGCTTGCGGGCCTTCTCTTAATACCAACTCCATATCTATGGTGTCGTTATAAACTAATTTTTCTACCTGCTCTACGTTAAAGAAAAGATAGCCATCATCTAAATATAACGAAGCCACATCGCGACCGCTTTGATTCATTTCTAGCCTAGTCTGTAAAACTTTTTTATTATATATATCTCCCTTCTTGATTGCTAAAATTGCTTTTAACATTTCGGTGCTATATTTTGTATTGCCAATAAAATTAATATCTCCAAAATAATACTTAGGCCCTTCGTGAATAGTAAGGGCTATATTAATTGTTTTATCATCGTGTTTATAAACGGTATCGAAAGTAATTGAGGCATCTCTATAGCCTAATTCGTTGTATTTTTCGATAAGTAGTGCTTTGTCTTCTTCAAAAGTTTTTTCTTGAAATTTTGAAGAACTTAAAATATTCCAACTAGATTTCTCTTTGGTTTCTTTCAATGTCTTTTTTACTTTCTTTAAGGTAAGACTCACATTTCCGGTAATGTTAATTTGATTTATTTTTACTCTTTGATTTTTATCAATAATGATTTTTAATAAAACGGAATTCGATAAAATACTATCCGGAAACTCTTTAATAGATACGGTTGCATTTAAAAAACCTTTTTCGTAAAAATACTTTTTGATATTATTTTTAGTATTATTAATTAAATTATCATTTACTACTTTACCAGAAATTAATTTTATTTTTTCTCTGATTTCGTCAGCTTCCGATTTTTTAATTCCACTAAAAGAAAAGCGCGATAATCTGGCACGCTCTTTTAACACAATATCAAAAAAGATTAAATTTCCTTCTACCCTCGAAACATTTACCTGCACATCGTCGAACAAACCTTGTTTCCAAAGTTTATGAATAGCCCCCGACATTTTATCGCCAGGCACTTGAATTTTATCGCCTACTGCAATACCTGTTAACTTTATTAATGCCGAATTATCTAAGAATTTTACGCCACTAATGGTAATCCCGCCTATTTCAAAATCTTTCGGTTTCGAATAATCTAATTCAAAATTTTCTACTTGGCCTGCAATTCTTATCTGTGCAAATGATGCACTCATTGCAATTAAACCTATAGAAATTAGTAATAGTATTTTTTTCATAATTATCTTTAAACCGAAACCTGCTCACTAGTCATTCCAAATCTTCTCTCTCTATTTTGAAAATCTACTATTGCATCGTATAAATCTGTGCTCCTAAAATCTGGCCAAAGTTTGTCTGTAAAATACAGTTCGGCATAAGCAATTTGCCACAATAAGAAATTACTGATACGGTACTCTCCGCTTGTACGGATAAGCAATTCCGGATCTGGAAAGCCTTTAGTTGTTAAACAATCCGCAATCACATTTTCGTTAATATCTTCTATTGCCAACAAATTGTCTTTTACTTTTGTTGCGATTAATTTTGCTGCATTGGTTAGTTCCCAACGGGCACTATAACTCAAAGCTAAATGCAAAGTCATTCTGCTATTGCCCTTCGTTTTTTCCATTGCAACCTGCAATTCATCATAACAACTTTTAGGCAATTGCGATAAATCTCCAATGGCATTTAAACGAATATTGTTTTCCATGAGTGTTTTGGTTTCTTTACTAATAGTGGCTACTAATAATTCCATCAAAGCACTCACTTCGAATTTAGGTCTATTCCAATTTTCGGTAGAAAAGGCATATAATGTGAGGTGTTGAATTCCCAATTCCGCCGCAGCTTCTACGGTATCCCTTACCGCTTTCACTCCATTTTGATGACCAAAAACCCGAAGCCTCCCCTTTTCTTTAGCCCACCTACCATTACCGTCCATAATGATGGCAATATGGCTAGGCAAAGCATTCATATTTATTTGTTCTTTGCTGCTCATTATTTATTGCTAAATGGTGGACATTTAATTGGTAAAAATGCATAAGAAATAGTTATACCAGAAAACATATAAAAATCTCTTCTGCTTTGATCTCCTCTTTGCAAATCTGCTTGTCCAATGTACACCCCCGAATTAACTTCTGCCGAACGGTCTGCTAAAGCAGCAGCTATTGTTCCGTTAGTAGCTATTAATGCTGTTTTATTTACATACTTCCCACTCACATCGTCGAGGTAATCGCTTAGTGTATTTCTATACCCTAATTCAAAACCAATAATAAAATTTCTTTTAAAAGAATACTTTAAACCCAATCCAAAGGGAATGGCAATAGCAGCCGTTCCATATTTTTTAGCTGGATTTAAACTAGTGCCTTGGCCCTCGGTTCCCAAATCTCTTAAATTATAAGTATTCCCATTGTAACTTGTTTGTGGGTTAAAGGTAAAATAAGAAATGCCAGTAAAAGCGTATGGAGTAAAATTGTTTTTTCTTTGCCCTGGTATAAAATCAAAAAAATTAAATTCATATAAAAGGGCTAACTCTGATATGTCAGAATTAAAGTTTAAATTTCTTTGTTTTTGGTTTGAATTCGAAGAATTTGCGTCATTAGCTTGAATTGATGCTTGCGTAAATGCAATTTTATAGGCACTTAAGCGCGAATAGTTATATTTCAAAAAAAAGCTGTTTGAAAGGTCTGTAAATTTGAATGGATTTCTTGGATTTAGGTCTCCAATATAGCCAGAAGCACCTGTAAATGCACCGAATTCCCACTCCTGCGCAAGTAAATACTGCGGGGAATAGCAAAAAAGCAATAAAAACAAGCCGATTTTTTGGAACATATTTTTTTTAGAAGCGCTAAAATAACGAAATAGATTAATTTCTGGTATCTAAACCCCACATCAATTTATTTCGAAGTGTGCCAAGGTAGTTTTCTGAATGTAATCTGATAAGATTGATTTGAAAAGAGGCTTTTCTTACAGCCAATTGAACATTAGACTCTATGGTTTCCGTTCTGGCATCTAAGGTTGCTAAAAAATGAGCGCTTCTGCCTTCCACTTCAAAAGTAATCACTTGATTATCAGAAATAATAATTGGTCTTACATTTAAATTATGTGGCGAGATAGGTGTAATGACAAAATTTTCGGAACTCGGAAAGATAATTGGACCTCCGCAACTTAAAGAGTAACCGGTAGAGCCAGTTGGGGTAGCTACAATTAAACCATCGGCCCAATACGAGTTTAAAAATTCTCCATTCAAATAAGTATGAATGATGATCATAGAAGAGGTGTCTTTTTTATGAATGGTTAAATCATTCAATCCATAATTTAGTCCATTAAACAATTCAATATTTGATTCTAATTTAATAAGCGAGCGTTTATCTATGGTAAAATGTCCTTTCACTAAACTATCTACTGCAGTTGCGATTTCTGTTTTTGCAATACTTGCTAAAAATCCTAAGCGACCCATGTTTATGCCAATTACAGGAATGCCCGAGTCTCTCACCAAAGTGAGGGTATCTAACATCGTACCATCTCCTCCAATACTTACCAAACAATCAACTTGGTTTACTAAGTCTTGGTGTTGGGTAAATAATTTAACACTAGCAGGCAATTGAATTCTTGGAATGAGGTAAGCATGAAAAGCAGCGTATATAGTGATTTCCACTTCATGAGCAAGAAAACTATCAATTAATTGTTGAACGTGTTGAATGGCTGAATCGTTGAATTTTCTGCCGTATATTGCTATTCTCATGTTAAATATTTAAATAATTCATCAATGAATTAAATCGATCCATTGAATCTTCAAATAGTTTGTGTTGATTAAAGGATTGAACCACTCGGTAATTATATCGCTCAAAAGAAAGTATGATGCTAGATAGTTCTGTCTTATCAATTTTTAAAGTAATTTCTAATTTAACAGAATCTGGTTTTGAACTGATATAAGAACTTAAAATATTCGCATCGTTTGATTCTACAATTTTAGCAATTTCTACTAAAGAATAATCTCTTTGTCCAACCTCTAAAACAATGATTCCGCCTGGGTTTGAAAGCGATGCTATTTCTGAAAAAAAGCTTAGAAATACCGCTGGCGTAATTAAACCAAGGTAGTTGTTTGCAGCATCTACCACCGGTACAATTGCAATTCCCAAATCTGACATGATGCCAATTACTTCATAAATATGTTGTGTACTTAAAACCGAAGGATGAGAAAAAGCCAATTGGTAGTCGGCTATTTTTTGATTTAATTTAGCAGATGTTAAAATAGTCTCTTCAGAAATTAATCCAAGTAATTTATTTTTACTGACCACGGCTAAATGCGAAATTTTATAATCTTGCATAATTGCCAATGCCCTTGCAGTGCTATCTGTAGGTTTTAAAATTGGAATATGTGTATTGACTATCTCGCTAGCTAACATGGCTATTATTTTCCTTTTATTTATATACCTGTGTTAAAAACTCACTTAATAAAACGTTAAATTCTTCGGGTCTTTCCATCATGGCTGCATGCCCACATTTATCTATAAAATGCAAAGTGGAATTAGGTAGCAATTGATTGAATTCTTCTGCAACGGCTACGGGTGTTATGTTGTCATGATTTCCCCATATAAGTGAAACTGGAATTTTTATTGTAGGAATTTCATTTCTAAGATTATGACGCATAGCAGATTTTGCCATCGAAAGTATCCTGATCACTTTGGAACGATTATTCACCACTTCAAAAACTTCATCTACTAATTCTTTAGATGCAAAAGCAGGATCATAAAAAGTATACGCTACCCTATCTTTAATATATTCGTAATTTTCTCTTTTAGGATAAGATCCACCCATGCCTTCTTCGTACAAACCCGAACTACCCGTTAACATCATGGAATGAACAAATGTTGGATGTTTTAAAGTATACACTAAACCCACGTGTCCACCCAAAGAATTACCTAATATGGTAAAAGATTGCAATTTTTTAAAGTTCACAAATTTATGAACATGATTTGCTAAGGCTTCTACATTGGCATTCAATAGTGGTAAATCGTAAATAGGCAGTAATGGAATTAACACTTTATAATTTGTGCTAAATTTATCAATCACATGTTGCCAATTACTCAATGCCCCAAATAAACCATGCAATAATAATAATATTGGACCTTCTCCTTCTTCAACATAAGAAAATCCATCTTCTACTTTTACGCTTAATGCCATAATATTAATTTACTCTCAGCTAAAATAATAAGAATATGCCTAAATACCTTATTATTTTATTAACAGTATCTAATAGTAAAAATATTTGATTAGTTAATAGAATAAGCTATTTGAGGCCATTTTGCTGCAACCAATTACGGATAATTAACAAGCCGTTTTCGGATAGTATAGACTCCGGATGAAATTGTAAGCCCCAAATAGGTAAATCTTTATGTGCAAAAGACATAATTTCCTGTGCGGCAGTTTCTGCTGTTAAAAGTAAACATTCGGGTAAATTTGATAATATCAAAGAATGATAGCGCATCACATTAAAGGGTAAAGGCATATCTTTATACATAGGTAATTGGGTGTTTATCAATTGACTTGTTTTACCATGCATGATATTTTCTGCGGGATTTAATTGAGCTCCGAAAAATTCGCCCAATGCTTGATGCCCTAAACAAACACCTAAAATTGGAACTTGTTGGTGATACTTTACTATTAAATCCATTAACATGCCGGCATCATGTGGCTTACCAGGGCCCGGAGAAATAACAATTGCTTTGAAAGATAATTTAGAAATTTCTTCCAAAGTATATTCGTCATTTTTAACAACTATGCAAGAGACTCCTAATTGCGCGAAATAATCGAGCAGGTTATAAGTAAACGAATCGTAGTTGTCAAATAATAAAATCAAAATAAATTAAATTTCGGCCATTACTTTTTTGACCATTTCGGCAATTGATTTCCCGTCAGATTTTCCAGCTAATTGCTTATTAGCCGCACCAATTACTTTACCCATATCTTTTGGATCTGTTACTTCCAAATTTTGTACAATTGCTTTTATGGCAATAGCCAATTCTTGAGCAGATAATTGTTTAGGTAAAAAATCTTCGAGTACTGTAATTTCTTCTAATTCTATTTTTGCCAGATCGGCTCTATTTTGTTGTTGGTAAATTTCAACCGCATCTTTTCTTTGTTTAATTTGCTTCTGTAAGGCTTTGATTTCGGCTTCTTCAGATAATTCTACTTGTGCACCTTTTTCTGTTTTAGCTAATAAAAGTGCTGCTTTAATTGCGCGCAAACCCCTTAATCTTATTTCATTTTTTGCAAGCATGGCTTGCTTTATTTCTTGATCTACTGTTTGAATTAATGACATAATTTATTAATTTTTATGATTGACGAAAAATGGTGCCCGCATTTGCCTGAGCAGTTGGCATAATAATAATTTCATTGATATTTACATGCGCAGGCGTTTGACTTGCATAATAAATTGCATCGGCAATATCTGATGGCCTTAGTGGCTCAAAACCTTCGTATACTTTATCTGCACGCGCTTGATCGCCTTTAAATCTTACCACAGAAAATTCTGTTGCTACTGCGCCTGGATGTATAGCCGTAACCCTAATGCCACTTGTTAATAAATCTAAACGCATGGCTTTATTTAAAGAATCTACTGCATGTTTTGTTGCGCAATATACATTGCCATTGGCATAAGTTTCTTTCCCTGCAATAGATCCAATATTAATAATATGTCCAGCTTTATTTTTGATCATCCAATTGCTTACTATTTTACTTACATATAATAAACCTTTCACATTGGTATCGATCATTTGCTCCCAATCGGCTAGATTAGCGCTCTGTATTGGATCTAAGCCTAAAGACAATCCCGCATTATTTACTAAAACATCAATCTTTTTCCAATCTGCGGGTAAACTAGCTAATGCAATTTGCACTGCATTGTTATCCTGTACATCAAAATTTAAAGTAAGAATTTCTGTTTGATAGCTCGCGTTTAATTCATTTTTCAAGGCTATTAATCTGTCGTTTCTTCTTCCGGTTAAAATTAAGTGATAATTATTTTGTGCAAATTGTATAGCTGTTGCTTTTCCTATACCAGATGTTGCGCCAGTAATTAATGCAATTTTATTCATCTTCAAAATTTAATTATTATTCAAAATATAGTGTAACACAAATTACCCTCGAAAATAATTTATCTAACGGCCTTGCATAAATATGATCTTCTTTTTTGAGTAAATCTGAAATCCCATGTTGGAATTTTATTTCAGGTGTAAATCGGAAATATTGGTAATACAAATCCCAGCCAAAACCCCATTCGTAGGACAATCCCGAGCTTTGTAATTTTACTTTTCTTGTTGCTTCGTCGAATGGATCTTCCCCTTTAGTCACTTTTTTATTAGATATCACATCATAGGAATATTTCAATCCACCTATTACATAAAACCCGACATTTCTGCGACGATTTGCTTTTATTTTAATATCTAAAGGAAACTCCACATAAGTTGACTCTATTGAACGAATGGTATTTTTTCTTTCATCTTGAAAGGTATATTGCAAAGAGCGATCCACAAAAGATAAATTTGGCGTAAACCTTAAATTAATATGTTTATACAAAAGTACATCGGCCACTAAACCTAAATTAAAACCGGGTCCGGCTAATGGACTAATCGCTAATAAAGAATCGGGTTGGTAAAAGTTTTGGTTTTTAAGTATCACTAAAGAGGAGGCATTATAACCCATAGAAAACCCAAAATGGTATTTCTGTCGATCATACCCTGGCGTATTATCTTGCGCATTCAAACGCAAGCAAAACTGCAACAATAAAGATATAACAAGTAACTTTTTCAATTTTTAATACCAATATAAATAGAACAAATACCCATGCCTAAAGACTTTGATTCGGATTTCACAAATCCTGAACGCTGCATGACTGCTAAAAATTGTGCACCATCTGGAAATGCCTTTACTGATTCTGGTAAATAAGTATAAGCCCTTGCATCGTTTGAGAAAAGTTTTCCAAAAACAGGCAATAGCTTAAAGGAATAAAATTGATACAATTGTTTAATGGGAAATTTTTTAGGATTAGAAAATTCTAAAACTACTAATTTACCTCCCGGTTTCAAAACACGATAAATGGAATCTAATCCTTTTGATAAGTTTTCAAAATTTCGAACACCAAAACTTACCGTTACCGCATCAAAAGTATGGTCTTCAAAAACAAGATTTTCGGAATCCCCTAACTGCACTTGCATGAGGTGTCCTACCTTTCTTTTGATAATTTTTTCTTGTGCAATGGCGAGCATTCCTTCAGAAATGTCGATACCAATCAATTTAGTTGGATGAAGTTTTGATAAAGCTTCGAAAGCAAAATCACCTGTTCCAGTTGCCACATCTAATATATATTGGGGCTGATCTTTAACTAAATAAGCAATTGCTTTTTTTCTCCAAAGTATATCGATGCCCAAAGACAAAAAATGATTTAAAAAATCATAGGTCTTGGCAATATTATTGAACATGGTGGCTACTTCTGTTTTTTTAGAAGCATCAGAATAATAAGGTTTTATTGGTGTTCCCATTGCCCGCGAAATTACAAAAATAGCTAGAATTTACAGCTATTTAACAAACTTTGTCAGCCATTGGTTTTCATTTGTTTTTAAAATTACTTGGTAAACCCCATTGGCATATTGCCCTATAGGTATGGTTTTAAAGTAATTGTTAAATTGTCCTTGTTCGCTAGATTGATAAACAACCCTTCCTATTTGATCAATTATTTTCAGATTTACCGCTTCTGTATTTGGAGTAACTAAAGCAATATTGATGTTATCCTGCGCAGGATTAGGATAAACCTGGAAAGTAGTTTGCTGTACTTGCCCATCAATTCCAACATTTAAACCCACTACTATTTCGTTTGAATAGGCTGAAAATCCAACAGCGTTCGCACACCTTACTCGGAAATAATATAATTGCCCTAATACTAAATTATTACTCACATATTGCTTTGCATCAGCCGATAAACTAGCCACTTGCACATACTTTAAATTCAATGAATCGGACCTTTCAATTTTATACGAAGACTCATTCAAAGCATTGTCGTTCCAACGAATGGTTAAACTAGTGCCTGCATTGGATAGCTTTTTTAAGCTTGTTGGAGCAGCCGGATAGCCATTAGTATAAAACACACCGATTGCAGAAAATGGTCCTTCACCACATTCATTCATTGCTTTGATTCTCCAAAAAAGTTTTTTGTATTGCGGTAAATCTTTAGATGCAAAAGTGCTGGCCATAGCGCCTATCACTGCAGTATCTATCATGATATTATTGAATGTGGTATCTAATGCCACTTGCAATTGATATGATTTTGCACCACTTATCGTATTCCAAGAAAACACGGTGCTTGGAATTACATTTACTTGAAAAGCAGCAGGGGCAACTAATACCGCCGCAGTGGTAATTTTAGGCGCAATGGTAAATGGTAAAATACTTAAATGCGCAATGGTATCCGATTGTGAATTTATTTTAAATGATTTTGCGCCTGCAGTAATTCCTTGCAAAGCAATTTTAACATAAGTAGTGTCGCCAGGTAAAATTGGATTTTTAGAAAACGGACCAGCAACAGCACCAGTAGGCAATGCATTTAGTGTAAGAGAAATGGGAGAATTAAATCCATTATAACTTTTTCCAATCACCATTAATCTTAGGGTATCTGCCGCACAATAAGAAGCATTATTCGTTTTTACAATTAATTGATAATTCGGTCGATTATTATTTATCACAACCATAGCCCCATTGTTAATATCAAAATAAATATTACCTAAGGCATATACTTTTATTCTTCCTAAATTAGTGATGCTATTAGGAATGATAATGTTTTCGCTTCCGTCGTTTGCAGTACTGTCTTTTAATTTAATTGGAAATGTTAACCCATTATCTGTTGCAAAAGCAATACCTACTTTTGAACAATTTAATGGACTTGCCGTGGTATTGGCAACGTCCCATTTAAGCTCGTGCATACTGCCAGCAAATACCGTATCTGGATAGTTAAAACTATTGACTACAAAGGGTCCTGCGTTGCTTACAACCTCGATGTTCATTTCATCAAAACCAAATGCTCCGGCCATTGGCTTGTTATCTCTTGCTAATAAACGCATGCGCATATTTCGCGGATAGAAAGGCATTTTTTCTCCTTTGGTTTGCGTATTGGTAATAATATTGCTCAGTCTTGGGAAAATTCTAGTAGTCGTTTTAACCGGTAGGAAAACCCTAAAAGTAGGTGCATTGCCAACCGGATTGTTTGGACCACCTTCGGGACCTAAATCCATTTCTTCCCAATTAAAAAGTAAAGAGTCGCCGTCTGGATCGTTTGCCGAACCGGTTAACTGAAATGGTGTATTCAATGGAATTTTGTAATCTAAACCAGCATTTACAATAGGTTGATAATTACCCGTTGGTACTTTTACTGGACAACTATTTCCAGAACTAGTATACATAAATGCAAACATTTCGTCTAATGCACTTGCATGGAATAAGCGATCTGGAACATTCGTGATTTGATCGGCACCGCATTGCGTAGTATAACCCATGATTGTAGTACCCCCGCCTGGTTCGTAGGCTGTAGAACCATTTCTATTTCCAGCACATCCACCAGTTACCGAATTAAAAGTATGGTTTGCAGAAAACTGATGTCCTAATTCATGGCTCAAAAAATCTAAATCAAATACATCGCCAATTGGACTTGGTAAACCCGTTACCCCCTGCGCTTTTCGGCCAGTTACACATACAGATGCCAACGATGCAATTCCACCTGGGCCAGTACTAAATGCATGTCCAATATCATAATTTAAATTACCAATTCTCGCATTTACGGTTGCCTGATTTTCTCCTAACATAGTTGCCCCACTTTCGTTGGTATATGGATCGGTGCCTGATAAAAAAATAAGCGTATCGGTTTTAGCAATGATAATAAAATGCACCGCGTTTTCTCTTTCATATAAGCCATTCACCCTGTTAATGGTGGTAACCATTCTAGCTAAAACGTCTGCCTTTGTTGGGTTTGCAAGACCTGTTGAAGCTTGGGCATATTCAATAGTACAAGCAATGGCCATACGATAAGTACGATATACAATTTCGATTCCTTGTCTGTTTTGATAATACTCATCCAGCCTATTTTGATTTTCTTTTAAAAATTCATCATCGGCAATAGTATTGCATTCAAAAGATGGCTGCTGATCTAAAGGCATGTCTTTAGCATAAAAAACAAAATAATTATTTTGATTTTTACTACTCACAGGATCAATAAAAATTCTGCCTTCTTCTGAAAATATGATGGCATGAAAACCTAAATTACCAATATCTATTTTTACTGCATGGCTTGGATTTACTAAACTAACACCTGTATAAGTCTTTATTGATGGGTATTTCAAGGCTAACACAGATTCCATCATCGGTGTTTCTACGATATTGAATTTTTCGAAACCGCCATCTGGTAATGGTAAAGACATTAGCAAACCTTTTGATTTTGCTGCTGAATAAAAATCGGCAACAGGAGCTAATGCTAACGTATTTTTTAATTCCGTATAATTAATTGTTATACTTCTAAATTTGAGTGGCAATACCGAAGCATAATTATTTTTAGTGTATATATCGTTTCCTACTTTCCAATCTGCAGCCATTACAAATAATGGACTACTCATAAATAAAGCAAGTGCTAATTTCTTAAACAACAATTTCATTTTATATTAATTAAATAATTCTTTACAATTTACTATTTTTTTTGATTTGAAATAATTATCCATAAAAAAAGGCAGCAAATTTGATTTGCTGCCTTTTTTTAAAAAGATTTTGAACCTAGAACTTCAATACTCGTTTAATATATTGAGCCTGATCTGATTGTATTTTCAAGAAATAAACACCTTTATTCATTGTCGATAAATCAACGTTTATTTGAATTTGATCGCTAGACTTATTAATTATTTGGTAATTAATCACACGGCCTAATTCGTCTAAAACTATCACTTCCATTTTACCTTTCAGTGGACTATTAAATTGCGCGACAAAATAACTATTTGTTGGGTTTGGATAAACCAATAAAATATTTGAAGCAGTCTCCACAGCAATACCTACTGGCATTGCAATCATTAATTCGTTTGAGTAATTTGAAGAGCCCACTACATTGACTGCTTTCACTCGGTAATAATAAGTTTTACCTGCAGCTAAATTAGTGCTGATATATTGTGTAGCACCAGATGCTAAAGAAGCCACTTGTAAAAAGTTGGTATTAACAGAATCCGAACGCTCTACTTTAAAAGAAGATTCGTTTAAAGCATTATCTGTCCAACGAATGGTTGCACTTGAAGCGGTGCTTGTAACCTTAAGTAAATTAGTAGGCGCTGAAGGAACTCCATTAGTAGTAAAAGCAATGATTTCTGAAAAAGGTCCAGATCCACATAAATTTCTACCCGCTACCCTGCAATATAATTTAGTTGATTGAGGCAATCCATTAATGGTGCAAACAATTGTACCCGCACCTACTATAATGGAATCGGCTACTTTATTCGTAAACAAAGAATCCTTTGCCACTTGTAAGTGATAACCAGTTGCAGCGGTTACCGCACTCCAATTGAAAGTGGTATTTGGTAAAACATTTTGTTGCTGTTGTGAAGGAGAGGTAATAGCCGAACTTGCCGTTACTGTTCCTAAAACAGTAAATCCAAATGTTGCTGAATTATTTACCGAAACGCCTGCGCCATTAATTTTAAATGTTTTGGCACCTGCAGCTAAACCTTGTGTAGCAATTTTTACATAGGCGGTATCATTCGGATAGATTGGATTCTTAGTGAACTTGCCAGCAGAAGCACCAACAGGTAAATTAGAAACAGACAATTTGATGGAATCTGCAAAACCTAAAATACTTCCTGCAGTAATTCCAAAAATGACAGAATCTGGTGGACATACACTTGCATTAGTAGTAAAGCCAGACAAGTTGAAACTTGGACCAACCGGTGCTATAATTTTTATAGCCGCATTATTGATGTCAAAGAAAATATTTCCGATTGCTTCAATTTTTACCCTAGCGGTAGTTGTTAAATTATTAGGAACTAATATTGTTTCGGAACCATCATTTGCCGTACTATCTGCTAAAATAGTTAGGAAACTTTGTCCATTATCTGTCGATAATGAAATCCTAACCAATGCACAATTTACTGGAGCTGCATTGGTATTATTTACATTCCAAGTAATGGTTTCGGTAGAACCCACTAAAAAAGTATCAATGGTATTTGATGTGGTTATTGCAAATGGACCTGCACTTGCAGACACCGTGATATTCATTTCATCTTTACCCGTTGCCCCGGCATTAGGTTTACTGTCTCTTGCCGTTAACCTAAACTTCATGCTTCTTGCATAAGAAGGCAATCGCTCTCCGAGTGTTGTGGAATTGGCTAACACATTTGAAAGCTGTGGAAACATTCTTTTTCCAGTATTTTTAGGTGGGAAAAATCTAAATAAGGGCGCATTTAAAGTAGCGGAATTAGGTGCTCCTTGCGGGCCTAAATCCATTTGCTCCCAACTATAAGATAACACAGCTCCCGAATCAGGATCGCTTGCGGTACCTGTTAATTGAAAAGGAGTACTAATTGGAATGACATAATCTGCACCTGCATTTACAATAGGAGAATTATTGGTGGTAACCGTTTTAGCCGCACAAGCATTTGCTGTAGTAGCAATAAATGCATTGATTTCATCTAAGCTTGCAGCATGAAAATAAGGGTCGCTATTTGCAGCGATATCATCTGAGCCACAAATTCCAGCATAGGCCATAATGGTGGTGCCACTTCCTGGCTCGAATGCGGTAGTAGAACTTCTATTTCCACCACCACAAGAACTGGTAACTGAATTGAAGGTGTGATTTCCTGCAAATTGATGACCCATTTCGTGGGCTACATAATCTATATCAAATGCATCGGCAACCGGAGAAGGCGAACCAGTTACGCCCTGTGCTTTTCTATTAGATACACAAACACTTCCTAGTGATGCAATTCCTCCACCACCTGTACTAAATACGTGTCCAATATCATAATTGGCAGAACCAATTCTTGATGTTACCGTGCTTTGATTTTCAGAAAGCATGGTGCTACCATTACTATTGGTATAAGGATCTGTTCCCAAAACAAAAATTAAGGTATCATTTTTAGCTACTAAATTCATATGCACGGCCACATCTGTTTCGTAAACACCATTCACACGGTTCATCGAGGTAACCATTTTGGCAAGCACTTGTGCTTTGGTTGGAGTGGTTAAAGCTGTTGCTGCTTTTGCATATTCAAAGGTGCATGCTAATGCTAAGCGATAAACTCTATAAGTAATTACAGCTGCATTATTTCTAGCAAGGTAAGCTTCCACCCTAATTTTATTTTCTAATTCAAATTGTTCATCGGCTATCACATTACAATTAAATGTATTTGCCCATGTAGGTAAATCTTTTCTGAAATAAGAAATATATGCTGAATTATTATTTACAAAAACAGGATCAATAAAATATCTGCCTTCTGCAGAAAGTACCATGGCATTGAATCCCATCGATCCAACATCTATCTTTGCCACATGCGATGGATTTTCAATCCCGATGGCAGTATAAGTTTTTATCTCTGGATATTTAGCAGCTAATTCGGCTTCCATCATCGGCGTTTGTACAATATAAAAATGTTCAAAACCTCCATAAGGTAATGGTAAAGAAATAACTTGCTGAGTTGATTTTGCAAAAATATTACCATCTTGAATGGGTGCTTTTGCCAATAATGTATTGATGCCATCAAAATCTAATTGTAATGTTCTGAATTTTTCTGGCATAATTGCGCTGTATTTTGGAGCCGCAAGATTTTGCTTTGCATCGTTCCATAATTTTTCATTGGCATGCGCAACAAATAAACTATTGATGCAACAAATAGCAATCAATAAAAGTTGTTTAAATTTCAATTTCATATAGTGTTAATTTTTTTTGAATAACGAATATAGTTTTTTTAGGTAAAAAATCATTCATTTAATAGAAAAAAGGGGCTAAAAACGCGACGATTGCGGGGTATTTCCATGCAATGTTTAATAAAGTTCTTTGGCCGAACTTTGTGCCGGAATAAGGCTTTGTAATTTTAACAATGCCCTTGCCAAACGAGTGGCTAAATTAGGCTCATAAGTTGCGCCTTTATCAAATGCAATAATCACATTAAATGGCACATACTTTATTTTATTTAACTGACTTTTGGCTGAGTAATTTAAAGCAAAAGGGATTTGTAATTTTGCTGGGTATAATAATACTCGCTGGGTAATTTCAACAGAATTGCTACGCTTAAAATCAATTTTTGTAATGTCAATGGTCACTTGTTTAAGATTGTCTAGGTAACAGGCATCCCGAGGATCAGATTTTAGTGTTAATACCAAAAGATCTTCTGTAGTAAAAGCAACATCGACAACAGGGTATTCGCAATTATTTTTATTAGCTAGATTTCCGGTAATATAAATGATGGGTTTAAACTTGAGTATTTTTTCAATAATCCAGGCTTGCGTTTCTTCTTTACTGGGTTCCTTAACAGGCGCTACTATAACAGGAGCAGGTGCTTCCAATTGGACTTTCACTTTTTTAACAGGTTTTTTTCGTTGCGAATTAGGTACCTGCGCAACAACCTGCGTGAGGAGTAAAAAAAATAAAAGAAAATAACTGAGTATCGTTTTCATTAATAAGCCAATATATTTTGAATAAGCGATTTCACTTTAGCAGCATTGGGCATCATAGTAAATTCTAATTGCGCATTTAAAGGAATGGCAGGTAAAGATTCGGAACCTAATACCGCAACCGCTGCATCTAAATATTCAAAACAAGTAGAAGAAATTCTTCCTGCTAATGCTTGCGCAAAAGAATTATTAATTGGCTCTTCTGTTAATACCAAACACCTACCATGTTTTTGAACAGATGCTTGAATGGTTTCGAAATCTATTGGATGAATGGTTCTTAAATCGATGATTTCAACTTGACCTGCAAAATCTGTAGCCGCTTGCTTGGCCCAATACACGCCCATTCCATAGGTGATGATCGTAAGGGTTTTAATTTCTTTATTTGGTGCAGCGCTTTGTACAATTCTTGCTTTACCTAAAGGAATAATATAATCTTCGTCGGGCTCAATGGTTTTAGCTTCTTCGGTTCCCTTTATTTTAGACCAATACAATCCTTTATGTTCTAACATAATCACAGGATTGGGATCGTAATAAGCGGCTTTCATTAAACCTTTTAAATCTGCAGCAGTAGAAGGATAACAAATTTTAATCCCTCTGATATTGGCTAAAACAGATTCTACCGAACTAGAATGATACGGTCCGCCACAGCCATAAGCGCCAATTGGAACGCGGATGATAGCAGATACTGGCCATTTGCCATTTGATAAATAACAAGACCTAGCCACCTCTGTAAATAATTGATTCAAACCTGGCCATATATAATCTGCGAATTGCACTTCTACAATTGGTTTTAATCCAACTGCCGACATGCCCACTGTACTGCCAATGATAAATGCTTCTTGAATAGCGGTATTAAATACCCGATCATCACCAAAATTTTGCGCCAATGTAGCCGCTTCTCTAAACACACCCCCTAATCTTGCCCCTACATCTTGACCATATAATAAACATTCTGGATGCTTTTGCATTAATTCTTTTACCGCAAATAATGCGGCATCGACCATCAGCGTGAGTTCTTTTCCGGCACCTTCACGCGCACCTTTTTCTTCGGTTATTGGCGTGGGTGCAAAATCATGTGTAAATAAATCTTCGGGGCTAGGATCTTCTGCCAATAATGCTTTGGCGTAATCGCTTGCTACTTGCGCTATCGCTTTTGTCTCGATTTCTGAAATTTCTTTTTCAGTAATTCCATGAGCCAATAAATTTGCTTTTAATTTAGGATATGGATCACGTAATGCGGATTCAACTAAATCATCACGGTACCATTCTTTTCTAACACCAGAAGTATGGTGATTTAAAAGCGGCACTTTTGCATGTATTAAAAAAGGACGACGTTCATTTCTGATGATGTCCATTACTTCTTGAATCGTTTCAAACGAAGCAATAAAATCGGTGCCATCTATACTTCTTGTTTCAATTCCTTTAAATCCTTTGGCATATTCTGCGGCATCCATTGCACGAATTTCTTTTGCATTTGCAGATATATCCCATTCATTATCTTGCACTAAATATAAAATCGGCAATTGCTTTAAAGCCGCCATTTGAAAGGCTTCTGCCACTTCTCCTTCGGTTATACATGCATCTCCTAAAGAACAAACTACAATAGGTTTTTCTGTTATTTGATTATTCGCTAAACCTGTTTTTTCTTTATATTGAATACCCATAGCTAAACCAGTAGTTGGTATGGCTTGCATTCCTGTTGCAGAAGATTGATGCGGAATTTTGGGCATGTCATCTCGCTTCAAACTTGGATGACAATAGTAAGTTCGACCACCCGAAAAAGGATCGTCTTTTTTAGCTAATAATTGCAACATTAATTCATAAGGTTGCAAGCCAATACCTAATAAAATTGCATCGTCGCGGTAATAGGCCGATAAATAATCTTGTGGTTTTAATTGAATTCCTAAAGCTAACTGAATGGCTTCGTGACCGCGAGAAGTTGCATGTACATACTTAGCCGTAACTTCTTTGTTTGCTTCATATAGTTCGGTCATGGCTTTTGCAGTGCATAGCAAAGACCAAGCTTTTAACAGTACTTTTTCAGAAACAAGCGAGGAATGTTTTTGGGAATTAGACATGGAATAAAATCGGGTTATTAACCAACAAATTTAAACTTTTTGTCCAATAAATAAGGCATAGAAGTAAAACAAAGCAATTTATTAAAATTGCTGATATTCAGACAGTTGAACAGAAAACTATTTCGCCTTAAATTGATTAATTGCATTAACTGTAAAATCTGAAAGCACCAATTGACCACTCATAGCCGCGCGTTCAATTAATAGCTCGTCCCAATGTTCGGTTCCTGCCCAAGCTACTTGCTTTAATAATTTCATAGCTTCGGGATTACTTGCAGCTAATTTATTCGCTAATTGTAACACCGCTTGATCTAAAGACTCCATACTTTCGTGTACTTCGGCGTACAATCCTTTTTCTCTGGCCCATGCAGCACTTTGCCATTCGCTAGCATTAATTGCTAATTGACAAAAAGCAGCAGAACCAATTTTTCTTTCTACGGCAGGACCTACCACAAATGGACCAATGCCTACCGCTAGTTCACTTAGTTTTACTGATGCATGTGTGGATGCAAGGGTATAATCGGCCGCCGATGCAATGCCGACGCCACCTCCCACTGCCTTGCCTTGTACGCTAGCAATAACAAATTTGGGCGCTTTTCGAATGGCATTGATTACACTTGCAAAACCAGAAAAGAAATTAATTCCGGTTGCCAAATCTTTAATCGAAATTAATTCATCGAAACTCGCACCTGCGCAAAAAGCTTTTTCCCCTTCACTTTTCAATACAATAACTTTAACCGCTTGATTTTGGCCTGCTGCTGAAATTTCGGCTGCAAGCTTTCTTAAAATTTCACCTGGCAAAGAATTACTTTGAGGATGATAAAAATTTATTATTGCAATACCATTTTCAAAAGTAGTTTTAACAAAAGGAGTTTGTTCCATTATTCAATTGATTTTAATTGTCTTATCTCAAAGATAAATAAAATCATATTTAGCAAAGCATGCTATTGAATTTAATTAGGGAACTTTTTAGGGTCTTTTTTAGGGTCTTGCTCAAAACGAGCCCTTGCCAACCTACCTTTTAAGCGACTCAATGCCTCCGCCGTCATGCCTAAAAATGTAGCAATCATATACTGTGGAATTTCTTCAATTACTTCGGGTCTAATTTCTTTCAATTTTAAATACCTTTCTATAGGGGAATCGTTGACAATCATCGAATTTAATTCCATGATGAAATTTAAATTTTCCTCTAACATTTTTCTACTTAAGTTTTGAAAACGAGGGATTCGTTCATAAATGAGCTGTAAATTTGCATAAGAAATTTGGTATAGTTTTACATCCGTCTTTGCTACTAAAATTCTATTGGAAGCTGCTTGTTTACTAAAGCTTTGATATTCTGAAAAAAAATCTGTTGGAAAGAAGAACTGTTCGTTGACTTCTTTATTATTGAAAACTTGGAATTGCCTTACCACGCCGTCTAATAATAAGTATGTATAAGTGCATACCTGATTTATTCCTTTAATTTGGTGGCCTTTTTGATAAGAAGTGTATTCGAATAGATCAATTACAAAGGCTAATTCTTCTTCGGTTAGCATTACATTTTCATTAATAAAACTAACTAATACATTGTCATTTTTCATATGCTGTAAAATTTATTTTTACGTTATCAAAAACAAACTAGCACATTTTAAAATTAAAAATTGATTTTTAATTAGTACATAAAGATGTACGATATCGAGAAAAAGCTTTATAACTTAAATATCCATTCTTTTCTTAACCATAGTTAAAATGGTTGCAATGGCAACGGTCTCTCCAGTTTCGTCATAAACATCCACTAAAAACTTTACGATTCCTTTTGCAACATCGTGTTCATCACGTTTTTCTTGATCCATTTTTTCTTTTACTGTTAAACGCACACCTATTGTCATTCCAGGATAAACAGGTTTAGTAAATCGACATTCATCAAGTCCGTAATTCAACAGCACTGGGCCTTTCTTGGCATCAACAAATAAACCTGCAGCAGCAGATAAGATAAAATAACCATGCGCAACTCTGCCATCAAAAATAGTTCCATCTAAAGAGGTTGAATCGGTATGTGCATAAAAATGATCCCAACTTACGTTAGAGAAATTTACAATATCGGCTTCTGTAATAGTACGCTTTGCGGTAACAACTGTTTCTCCAATTTCAATATCTTCAAAATGTTTACGAAAAACATGCACTTCTTTTTCTTGTTGAATTGCACCAATTTGGTATTGATTTGTTATGGCGGTTAACATACTTGGCGAGCCTTGAATAGCGGTGCGTTGCATGTAATGTAACACGCCTCTTTTACCACCCATTTCTTCTCCGCCGCCTGCTCTACCCGGACCACCGTGGGTTAACAAAGGCATTGGAGAACCATGCCCTGTGCTTTCTTTCGCACATTCATTATTTAAAACTAAAATTCGACCGTGGTACGAAGCCGCGCCAACAACAAATTCTTTTGCAATTTTTTGGTCATTGGTAACAATCGAACAAACTAAACTTCCTTTACCCAATTTACTTAGTGCAATGGCATCTGTTAAATGTTGATAAGGCATGATAGTACTTACCGGCCCAAATGCTTCTATATTGTGGCAGTCTGTATTTTCAAACGGCTTATCATTTAAAAATAATATAGGCGACATAAATGCACCCTTCTTTTGATCTGCACCAAGCAATTTAACTTCATCTAGATTTCCATAAACTAATTGTTGACTGCTTTGCAATAATTTTACTTTTTCTTTTACCTCCTTTAGTTGTTCCAAACCAGCAAGTGAGCCCATTCTTACACCCTCTATAGCTGGATCACCAATGGTGGTGCTGGCTAATCTTTTGCAAATAGCAATTTGAACAGCCTCCAATAAATTTTCAGGAACAATTATTCTTCTAACGGCCGTACATTTTTGCCCAGCTTTTACGGTAATTTCTTTAGAAACTTCTTTTACAAACAAATCAAATTCTGGTGTTCCAGGTATTGCGTCTGGTCCTAAAATAGCTGCATTCAAAGAATCTGCTTCCATATTAAATGGAACCGACTCCGATATAATGTTTGGATGAGATTTTAATTTTGCGCCCGTATGTGCAGAACCCGTAAAGGTGACCACATCTTGCGAAGTAACGTGATCTAAAATACCATTCGCCGATCCACAAATTAATTGCAAAGCACCTTCAGGTAAAATATTACTATTGATAATTTCTTTGGTCACTACCTCTGTTAAAAAACAAGTAACTGTTGCAGGTTTAACCACTGCGGGCATTCCAGCCAATAGATTCACTGCAATTTTTTCTAACATTCCCCAAACAGGAAAATTATATGCATTGATATGAATGGCCACGCCTTCTTTAGGTACACAAATGTGATGTCCATTAAAACTGCCTGTTTTAGATAATTTAGCTAATTCGCCATCTACATAAAATGTTTCGTCGGGGAATTGTTTTCTCAAACTTGCATAAGCAAATAAATTACCAATACCACCTTCAATATCAATCCAACTATCAATTTTTGTAGCACCTGTTGCCGCACTCACTTGGTAAAACAACTCCTTTTTTGCCAATAAATGAAAAGCCAATGCCTTTAACATGCGACCTCGTTCTTGAAAAGTTAATTTTCTTAATGCAGGTCCACCTGTATTTCTGCCGTATGCCAACATCATAGCAAAATCAAGACCTGTGGCATCTGCACGATAAATTGCTTCGCCAGTTATGGCATTAAATAAATCTGTTCCTTTACCCGAACCTTTTACCCATTGCCCAGCAATATAATTTTCTAATTGTTGCATTTTTTTATTTCTTTGAATTCCAGGTTTTATATATTTCTTGTTGCGTTGGCCTATTGGGTTCGATCTCCCTTAAAGGCTCGCACTCTTTTAATGTTTCTTTACAATCTTTTGGTAATTGTTGATACAAAGCCGTACCCTCCGATTTCCATGCTAACATTTCATCACTTACTTCTTTAATTTCTTTTGCAGGATTTCCTACAATAACCTTTCGATTGGCGGTTGTAGTATTTGCAGCAACAAAAGATAAAGCACCAACAATACATTCATCACCAAT
>CANNIS010000008.1 GCA_947505035.1 Sphingobacteriales bacterium | reverse complement strand
TTTGATTCTTCAATCTCACGATTGAATCATCCGCTATGCTTCATAGTACATCTCAAAGAACTCTCGGATTTTCACGCTTGAAAATCCTTTTTGACAATTGTGCCGGACTCGAACCCGCTTGTGTGCCCCGCAATCGTTATACTTTTTCCTCTCTTTATCTCCAACTTATACCCAAACCTTGCGCTGAAAGGACTGCAAAGGTAGAAAAATAATGTTACCCACCAAATACAATTACATTATTTTTAATAAAATATGCTTTTGATAGGGCTGCAAAGGTAAGCAAGAAAACCGCATTCGCAACTCCTGATAAACTTTAACCTATAAATAGCCTGATAATGAGCAGGAAAATTTAATATTGACCGGTGCTCAATAATACTAAAGTGCAAGCTTCGGCTGCTTCAATGCCGCTTTCTTCGCAGATATTTTGAAAATGCGCGCTTTCGGTACCTGGATTAAAAACAACTCTTTTCGGTTTTAATGCTAAAATAAAAGGGATGTATTCTGCTTGGTTTTTTTCAGAAACATATAAAGTTACGGTATCCACATCCTCGCAATGTGTTAAACTTGTTTGAATGGGAATGTCGTTCACTTGTCCTGCACGTAAGCCAAACAAACAGATCTCGTGTCCAAATTTTAAGAGCATTTGAGCAGCTTTAAAAGCATACCTTTCGGGATTGACAGTGGCGCCAATAATTACTGTTTTTTTCATGTTGTTAAATTAATTTAGTTTAAAAATTGTGCAACTGCTTCGGCACATTTTTCGCCATCGATTGCTGCAGACACAATGCCGCCGGCATATCCAGCCCCTTCTGCACATGGGAAAAATCCCGAAACTTCGGGATGTTGTAAAGTAATTTTATCTCTTGGAATTCTAACAGGCGAAGAAGTACGCGACTCCACGCCAATTAATAATGCTTCGTTGCTATCATAACCTTTCATTTTCTTTCCAAAAATGGGCAATGCTTTTCGAATACTATCCGACACAAAACCAGGTAAAACTTCGTCTAAAGATAAAGCGGTAAGACCGGGTATATAGGAGTTTTTAGGAAGATCTGTAGAAACTTTTCGATTGATAAAATCGGCTACTCTTTGCGCAGGAGCCTTAATGGTGTTGCCCGCTAGGCGAAAAGCCAATTGCTCTACTTTGTGTTGAAAATGCAATGCCGCTAAAGGCGATTGAGTAATGCCAGGAATGTCTTCTAAATTTACTTGTACCACTAAACCCGAATTTGCAAATGGATTATTTCGCTTAGAAGGCGACCAACCATTGACTACAATTTCGTCAGTCGCGGTGGCGCAAGGTGCAACAATACCGCCCGGACACATGCAAAAAGAAAAAACGCCACGCCCATCTATTTGTTCCACTATACTATAATAAGAAGGTGGCAAATTTGGATGTGGCAATTCACATTTATATTGAATTTGATCGATCAGTGCTTGCGGATGTTCGATGCGAAGACCCATCGCAAAAGCTTTCGCTTCAATTTTAATTTTTTTTCTATCTAATAATTCATAAATATCTTTTGCCGAATGACCTGTAGCTAAAATTAATGCCTCGGCCGCAATGCGAGTGCCGTCGGCTAGCTGCACGCCTTTGCACAAACCAAATGCGATGTCGAAATCAATAACTTTTGCATCAAATAAAATTTCGCCTCCACAATTTAAAATTTGCTCGCGCAATTTCACAATAATTTGCGGCAGCTTATTGGTTCCAATGTGCGGACGCGCGTTTACCATAATATTTGGATCGGCGCCATGTTCGATAAATCGAGTTAAAATTCGATCTACATCGCCTCTTTTAGTGGAACGAGTATATAATTTTCCGTCGGAATAAGTGCCTGCGCCGCCCTCGCCAAAACAATAATTAGATTCTGGATTTACAATTCCATTTTTATTAATTGCCGCTAAATCTCTGCGCCTAGCCTGTACCTCTTTTCCTCTTTCAATTACAATGGGTTGATATCCTAATTCTATCAAACGCAAGGCTGCAAATAATCCGGCAGGACCAGCACCAATAACCAAAACCCGCTTTGCATGATTTATTTTTTGAGGAATAAATAAATGGGGATTAGGTGTTTGAATAGGATCTTCATCTATATACACAAGCATTTTAGCTCGAAAAACAATGATTCGGGAACGAGCATCGATGGATTGTTTCTTAATTTCAAATGCATGGATACGATGAACAGGAAAACCAATGTTTTTTGATATAAAAGCTTTTAAAGCCTCTGCGTCGTTGATAATAGTAGGCGAAATACCTAATTCGATTTCTTTGATCATATGGGTAAGTGTTTATCTTACAAGCAAACAAATATAGCTAAAAGCAAAAGAAATTATCCAAAAAATGTGCAGTACCTAAACTGTTACATTATTTTATAGAACAATCTCGGCAGAAACAGGTTTATTTCTGTAAATTTGAATTATTAAAAAAAAATAAACTCATGAAAAGAACAAACCTTATTATTTTAGCATTAATTGCTATCGTATTTTTATTCAGTGGCTGCGGTTATAACTCGATGGTTAAACTAGATGAAAAAGTGAGCGCACAATGGGCTCAAGTAGAAAATGTTTACCAACGCAGAGCAGATTTAATACCCAATTTGGTGAATACTGTTAAAGGATATGCAAATTTCGAGAAAGACGTATTAACAGCAGTTACAGAGGCTAGAGCCAAAGCAACATCGGTTAATGTAGACGCAAGCAAATTAAGTCCAGAATCAATTCAGCAATTTCAACAAGCACAAGGACAATTAAGTTCTTCTTTATCTAAACTGTTAGTAGTAGTTGAAAAATACCCAGACTTAAAAGCGAATCAAAACTTTTTAGAATTACAAGCGCAATTAGAAGGTACCGAAAATAGAATTACAGTAGAACGCGGACGTTTCAATGAAGTAACGCAAGAATACAATTCTACCATTCGTACTTTCCCAAATAATATTACGTCGGGCATGTTTGGCTTTAGCAAAAAAGGATATTTTGAAGCAGAAAAAGGCGCAGAAAAAGTTCCTGAAGTAAAATTCTAAATTGAACTTTATCCGCTTAACAAACGCTTCAAAACCAATAAAAACGAGCTAATGGGCATCAATAGATTTTCAAAAGATCAACAACAAAGTATTAAATCTGCTATTAAAAAATCAGAATTATTAACTTCCTGCGAAATCAAAGTTTTTGTAGAAGACTTTGCTAAATTAGAAGTATTGGACAGGGCTGCCTTTCAATTTAAAAAATTAGGAATGCATAAAACTGCCTTAAGAAATGGCATATTAATTTACCTTTCTACGGAAGATAAAAAATTTGCTATTATAGGTGATGCAGGAATCAATCAACATACTGGAAATGAATTTTGGGACAGTGTAAAAGAAATAATGCTGCAAGAATTTAAACAAGAAAATCTTACAAACGGTCTGATATTAGGCATTACAGCCGTAGCAGAAAAAGTAAAAAATTATTTTCCTTTTGAAATTGGAGATACCAACGAACTTTCAAATGATATCGCACATTAATATGAAAAAAATCCTACTTATATTATTCGTATTAATAACAAGCATTGGAAAATCCGAAAGTATTCCAAGTAAGTCGAGCGCATTAGTAAACGATTATACCAATACGCTAAGCGCCGAACAACAAAATGCCTTATCACAAAAACTTTTGGCATACAACGACTCTACTTCTACCCAAGTATGTATTGTAATAGTGAACAGCATAGATGGCGATGAGATTAGTCATTATGCGAACACCCTTGCCGAAAGCTGGGGTATAGGTCAAAAAGACAAGGACAATGGCATATTGTTATTGGTTGCCTTAGCAGACCGTCAAGTAACCATTCAAACTGGTTATGGCATGGAAGGTGTTTTGCCCGATGCTATTTGTAAAAGAATTATAGAAAAAGAAATAAAACCCGCATTTAAACAAGGCGATTACTACGCAGGTATAGACCAAGCGAGTTCGGCTATCTTTAAATTTGCAGCAGGCGAATATACTGCCGGTAATTATGCAAAAAAAGGCGGCAAAAAAATTCCATTTGGCTGGGTCATCGGTTTTTTTATTGTTTACTTATTTATTGCAAGTAAAAATAAAGGCAATGCTGGTGGTATTGGTGGCAACCGAAATAGCGGTGGTGGCTTTATGCCTCCAATCTGGCTTGGCGGAGGCGGCAGAGGCTCTTATGGAGATTTCTCTGGTGGCAGCGGCGGATTTGGTGGCTTCGGAGGCGGAAGCTTCGGAGGCGGCGGTTCCAGCGGAAGTTGGTAAAAGCGGCGGTTCCAGCGGATTTGGTAAAAGCGGCGGTTCCAGCGGATTTGGTAAAAGCGGCGGTTTCTGTTCTAGTTGAACAGGCGGCTCCAGCGGATTTGGTAAAACCCTATACAAACAGCAAAAGAAACTCAAAAAATATAGACACAAAAAAACCCAGCAATTGCTGGGTTTTTTATTTAGAACAAATTATTTAGAACCAAAGCTAAAAAGGAATTAGCTTAATTTTAATTTTTTCTGAATGTCGGCTACATAAGCACGGAATTTTTTATCGGTGTCTATTAAGTCTTCAACAGTTTGACAAGCATAAATTACCGTAGAGTGATCTCTGCCTCCAAAGTGCATGCCAATAGACTTCAGAGAAGATTTTGTATGGCTTTTTGCAAGGTACATAGAGATTTGTCTTGCTTGAACAATTTCTCTTTTGCGCGTTTGCGATTTTAATAATTCTACTGGCACTTCGAAATATTCACACACTAATTTTTGAATATATTCTATCGAAATTTCTTTACTAGAATTTTTTATGAAATTCTTTAGCATCTGTTTTGCTAAAGGCAAATCGATTTCTTTTTTGTTTAAAGTAGAGTGCGCTAACAAGGAAACCATTGCTCCTTCTAGGTCACGCATGTTACTATCAATATTATGCGCAACGTATTCTACTACATCTTGTGGTAATTCAATACCATCTAATTGCATCTTCTTGTAAAGAATAGCCATTCTAGTTTCAAAATCTGGAATTTGCAAATCTGCTGTTAAACCCCATTTGAAACGAGACAATAAACGATCTTCTACTCCGATTAAATCTTTAGGTGGTTTATCTGAAGTTAAAACAATTTGTTTATTGGTTTGATGTAGTTCGTTAAAAATATGGAAGAAAATATCTTGTGTTTTTTCTTTACCTGCAAAATTGTGAACGTCATCTAAAATTAATACATCTATTAATTGATAGAAGTTTTTAAAGTCGTTGATGGTATTGTTTTTCATCGACTCCACAAATTGTTGTGTAAATTTTTCTGCATTTACATACAATACTTGTTTTTCGGGAAAACGATCTTTAATAGCACCACCAATGGCATGTACTAAATGGGTCTTGCCTAAGCCTGTAGGGCCATATATCATCAAAGGATTAAAAGAAGTGCCTCCTGGCTTGTTTGCAACTGCAAAGCCCGCAGAGCGCGCTAAACGATTGCAATCTCCTTCAACAAAATTATCGAATGAATATTTTGAATTTAATTGACTGTCAATGTTTATTTTCTTTAATCCAGGAATCACGAAAGGATTACGGATAGAAGAAGGAACGGTAACCGGAATTGGCACCGAAGGGTTTTTCAACTCTCCATTTGGAGATGCTGGAATATTAATGGTTTGTGCTTTAGAATTTGCGGTAGCGTTATCTACTACAATGTTGTATTCTAAACGAGCGTCTGCTCCCAATTCGTGTTTAATGGTTTTACGCAATAAATTTACGTAGTGCTCTTCTAACCATTCGTAGAAAAACAAACTAGGTACTTGGATGGTAAGCACGGATCCATCTAATTTTAAAGCTTTGATTGGTTCAAACCAAGTCTTAAAGCTTTGTGTCGGCACGTTGTCTTTAATAATCTTAAGACAATTCTCCCATACTGCTGTGCTAGTTTCTATCATTTCTATTCTTCAAATATTGTTGTTGTGAAAAGCCCATCGAAATAGTATTTCATAATTGAGTTTACGAATATTTGCATTTATTTCTTAACAAAAAAATAAAAAAAAAATTTGTTTTTTCCAAAGTTGATTTTAACTAGCAAGAAGGCGTTTTTTGCCGAAAAAAAAAATAAAAAAAATTAAAATTATTTTTTTCGAGTATTTTTTTGTAAATGGTGAAAGCCTTTATAGTTAAGGCTTTTCGAGATACCACCTATAATTGATTGACAATCAAAAACTAATCGAATTTCTGCTAAATATTTCTAAAATCAAAGCTGGCAAAAATGATTTTAAAGCAAAATATAAGTCGCTGAAAATGAATTTATTTATTTCAAAAAGCTAAGCAATCTCAAAATCGTCGTTCAATTGTTGGTCTATTCGCATCGCAAGCCCAATAGCTTGCTTTTTCTTGCGCCCTTTTTCAAAATAATAGTCTATTCGACCCAAATTTATCCCTGCAAAACCTACTTGGAATATCCTTACCTCTTCTCCTTGCTTGTTTTTGCGTATTTCAGGCGCCGTCATGAAGGTGTGGGTATGCGCACCTATAATGAGGTCGATACCACTTGTTTGATCGGCTAAGACCTTGTCTGAGACTTTATTGTCTTTATAAGAATAGCCTAAATGAGAGAGGCAGATCACTAAATCACATTGATGCTCTAGCTTTAATTGATTGGCAATTTGATTGGCTACTGGAATTGGATCGAGGTATTTGACTTGACCGTAATTGCTTGCCTCGACTAAACCTTCGAGTGCAATACCCAAACCAAACACCCCTATTTTGAGTGCTCCTTTATGAAACACCTTGAAAGGCTGCGTTTTACCTTCTAGTACCGTTCCGCTGAAATCATAATTCGCAATCAAAAATGGAAAATTGGCATGTTTTAATTGTTTATCAAAACCATCTATACCTGCATCAAAATCGTGGTTACCCATGGTTGCGGCATCATATCCCAATTTAGACATGAGTTTAATCTCGAGTTCGCCTCCATATAAATTGAAATAAGGTGTTCCTTGAAAAATATCGCCTGCATCTAATAATAAGACCTGTGCTTCTTCTGCTCTAATTTGCTTTATAAGCGAAGCACGTCTTGCCACCCCTCCTAATCCAGCATTTCTCGAACCATCTTCTGGAAAAGGTTCGATTCGACTGTGTACATCGTTGGTGTGCAAGATAGTAAGCTTAGTGATTCGTTCTTTAGCAGTTGCAGCTAAAGGATTAGCACCGATTGCCAATAATGCAGCCGATGCCGATAATTTTTTGATAAAGGATCTTCTACTGCTGGATGCTAATTCTTCCATCGATGTTTGGATTAATGGTTTTACCTATAAGTTGTTGCGATTGCACATAATCTAAAATGGCATCTCGAATTTTATAATGAAGGCTCGCTTTGTTGATGGGTTTTGCAAATGCCATAATTCCATCGCCCCCATTGGCTAAATAATCGGAGGTAAGTACGATATAAGTGCGATTGGTATCTACTGCTAAGCCATTGATTTTAACAATTGCTGCGGCAGGAGCAATTGCTTGAATAGTAATCCCGGCAAGTGGTTGGCCTCCTTTGGCAATAATAAAATCAACTAAACTATTTATTTTTTTTCCTGAAATAGTAAGCAATACACATTCGTTTTCGAAAGGCATGAGCTCATATATATTGCGCAAAGTCCAATCGCCTTGGGGCATCGAATTGCGAATACCTCCGTTAGTTGTTGGAAATGCAAAATCAAAAACCGCATTGCGCTGCTTACAAGATGCTGTAACTGCATCGGCAAAGAAAATACTTAAATTATTATCTGGACTATTTTTAGCTAAGGCAATGGCACTTGAACCAACTACGCGATTCATTTGCGAGTCTAAAGACTTTTTAAAAGGAGCATAAAAATCTAGTATCGATTGATCGGGTTGTACCTTAGCGGCAACATTGATTTGCGAAATATTAGTTTGCTTTAAAATTAACTGCTTACTACAAGCAGTTAAAAAAAGCACAAACATAAATAATGCAATTTTTCTTAACCGAATCATTTCTTTAAAATTAATATTCGCCAAATACAGCCCTTAAAGTGTCTGCAATTTCGCCTAAGGTGGCTAAATTTTCGACCGCTTCGATGATGATTGGCATTAAGTTTTCATTACTATTTGCGGCAATTGTTAAATTAGCTAGTATAGCCGAAACCTTTGTATTGTCTCTATTTGCGTGCAATTGTACTAATTTTTGGATTTGTTGAATACGAATACTGTCATTTACAGAAAATAAAGATTCGAAAGGTTCTTTATCTTGTGTAAATTTATTGACGCCCACTAAAATACTCTCGCCCGCTTCCATTTCTTTTTGATAAACATAAGCCGCATCGGCAATTTCTTTTTGAATATAGCCCTCTTCAATAGCTTGCACAGAACCACCCATGGTATCAATTTTTTCGATGTATTTCCAAGCTTCTTGTTCCATGGTGTCGGTTAATTCTTCTACAAAATAAGAACCTGCTAATGGATCTACCGTATCGGTTACACCAGATTCGTAGGCAATGATTTGTTGTGTACGCAAAGCAATTTTTGCAGCAGCCTCGGAAGGCAATGCCAGTGCTTCGTCGTAACCATTGGTGTGTAATGATTGCGTACCACCTAATACAGCCGCCATGGCTTGATTTGTTACACGCACAATATTATTCATGGGTTGTTGCGCGGTTAGCGTAGAACCACCTGTTTGTGTATGGAAACGCAATTGCATGGCACGCGGATCTTTAGCTCCTAAATCGGAGGTAATTTTTGCCCACATTCTACGTGCAGCTCTAAACTTGGCAATTTCTTCAAAGAAATTATTATGACAATTAAAAAAGAAAGATAAACGCTTGGCAAAAACATCGATGGCTAAGCCTTTATCAATGGCTGCTTGTAAATAAGATTTTCCGTTGGCCAAAGTAAAAGCCAATTCTTGAACCGCAGTAGATCCGGCTTCTCGAATATGATAGCCAGAAATAGAAATCGTATTCCATTTTGGTACTTCTTTACTACAAAATTCAAAAACATCTGTAATCAAACGCATCGAAGCCTTTGGAGGATAGATATAGGTTCCGCGTGCGGCATATTCTTTTAAAATATCATTTTGAATAGTGCCAGAAATTTTTGCCCAATCGGCTCCTTGCTTTTTTGCCAATGCTAAATACATGGCTAATAAAATAGCTGCAGTAGCATTGATGGTCATCGAAGTAGTAATATCTTCTAATTTTATGCCATCAAATAAAATTTCCATGTCTTGCAAAGAATCAATCGCAACGCCTACCTTACCCACTTCGCCATCTGCAAAATCGTGGTCGGAATCGTAACCAATTTGAGTTGGCAAATCAAAAGCAACCGATAAACCCATGGTGCCTTGTTGCAATAAATAATGGTATCTTTTATTTGATTCTTCGGCGGTAGAAAAACCAGCGTATTGGCGCATCGTCCATAACCTACCACGGTACATGTCGGGCTGTATCCCTCTAGTAAAAGGGAATTCGCCAGGTAGATCTTTATGTTCGGTTGGTGTGCAATAAACCGTTTTAATGGTAATACCTGATGATGTTTTTTTAGAATTCGAAGCTGCCATAAATTAAAAAAGTGTTTGTACCTCTGTGCGAATCATTGCAATTGCTACTTCGTGTGGATTGCGTTCTGCTACTGCTAAACTTTCAAAAATTGTTTTGCTTAAATCAACACTCGTTGCATCGGCAGGTAAAGCATTGTATGCAAAATTAATTAAGTTAATGGTATCTTCTTTTGTCGTTTTAATCATAGTCCATGTTTGTTGCGCTACATACATTTGCTGCGCTACGTTATGGTCAAACTCAGAACGAATATCTTGCACCAATACTTGTTGAAATTCGCGGGCCGTTAAACCATTTACATGCGTGCGTAGAATCATGGCACTTGGGTTAATTCTTTCTAAAAAAATAGTCAATCGTTCGTAGGCTTGTAAACGCAATGGCAATATGCTTTGTTGATTTGCCAATTTCAATTCCAACATTTTTTTATTGTAATCGCTTTCTAAATAAGAAGTAATAATGTAATAAGCGGTTAAAAAGACAATTAGCGAAGGAATGATTAATTTTAATAACTCCAGAAAAAAGATAGACCAATTCATTTTGAATGTTTTTTATATGCTTACAAATGTGCAAAAAATAGGCTTAAGGAGCAATATTTAATTGGAGGTATTTCGGCTTAAAATGCCCTAATTTAGCATAGGCCGTATAAAATTTAGATTTTCTGAAACAAAAACAGCAAGGTGTTTGTAATAACATAGTATAGATGTACTTTTGTATAATTAAGAAAGAACAATAAATGGAAACAGTAGCAAACCCAATTCAAACTTTTACCCCTGTCAGTTTAACGGCTAATGCGGTAAAAGAAGTAAAAAAGTTAATTTCTGAAAAAGAACTCAGCGAAGAATTTGGTTTAAGAGTTGGCGTAGATGGTGGTGGATGTTCAGGAATGAGCTATACTATTGGCTTCGACAAGAAACAAGATAAAGACCAAGAGTTTGAAATAGAAGGCGTAAAGGTATTCATGAACAAATCGCATGGACTTTACCTATTAGGAACCGAAGTAGATTTTCAAGATGGCTTAAACTCCAGAGGATTTACCTTTAATAACCCAAATGCAACCAGCACATGCGGTTGCGGCAGTTCATTTAGCGCCTAATTCAGCTTAACAATTTTTTAAAAGGAGCCAATGGCTCCTTTTTTTATTTCTTTATTGCGTAACATTTTTAGGTGATTCGAGGCTTTTTAAAAAATATAGGTATTTTTCGCATCATGAAACTCAAAGACAATATTAAAGTAGCCTTTGGCTCTATCAACGACAATAAACTGCGCACTGTTTTAACCGCATTAATTATTGCCATTGGTATTATGGCTTTGGTCGGTATTTTAACTTCTATCGATGGCATGAAAAAATCGATCAACGATAATTTTGCCAGCATGGGTGCAAATTCTTACAGTATCCGAAACAGAGGCTCGGGCAGTATTCATATAGGCGGTGGCAGAGCCAAACAAAAAAGATTCGATAATATTACTTTTGACCAAGCGGCAGATTTTAAAAGAAAATTTAAATTTCCTGCAACCGTTTCGGTTTCTTCTTTTGCCTCTTTTGCCGCAACAGCAAAATACAATACCAACAAAACCAATCCTAATATTTCTGTCATTGCATCGGATGCAAATTATTTATTTACGGCTGGTTATAAATTAGCCGAGGGTAGAAATTTTTCGAACAGCGAACAAGAATTTGGCACCGGAGTTGCGATGATCGGCAGCGAAGTTAAAAAGACCTTATTTAAAGACGGAGTAGCAGAAGGCAACATCATCACCATTGGCAGCGATAAATTTAGAGTAATAGGCGTACTTGCCGAAAAGGGCAGCAGCATGGGCTTTGGCGGCGACAAGGTTTGTATAATTCCACTAGTCAAAGGAAAATTAATCAATACTAATCCAAATACTTCTTATACCATAACCGTTATGGTAAACGATGGTAATTTGCTCGATGCTGCGGTATCCGAAGGAACTGGAATTTTTAGAAATATTAGAAAAATAAATACCAGTGATGAAAATAATTTTCAAATTACGCAAAGCGATAGTTTAGCCAGTTCGCTCATCGATAATTTAAAATTCATCACCATTGCAGCAACCATTATTGGCATCATCACATTATTAGGCGCTTCTATTGGATTAATGAATATCATGTTGGTATCGGTTACCGAAAGAACCAAAGAAATTGGTTTGCGTAAAGCGATGGGCGCAACGCCTGGCGTTATTCGCAGACAATTTTTAATTGAAGCCATTGTAATTTGCCAACTCGGTGGAATTGGTGGTATTATACTCGGCATTGCCATCGGTAATTTGATGTCGATGTTTATTGGCGGAGGCTTTATCGTGCCCTGGTTATGGATGTTTAGCGGCGTGGCGCTTTGCATGCTCGTAGGGCTTTTTGCAGGATTTTACCCTGCTTTAAAAGCTTCTAAATTAGATCCAGTCGAAGCACTTCGACACGAATAATATTTAACGATGATCGTATTGTTTGGCGTAATAGTTTTGGTAATTACCAGAAGTTACATTGTTCAACCAATCTTCGTTTTGTAAATACCAATCTACTGTTTTCGATAAACCTTCTTCGAATTGCAAACTTGGTTTCCAACCTAATTCATTTTGTAATTTCGATGAATCTATAGCATAACGCAAATCGTGGCCTGCACGATCGGTTACATAGGTAATTAATTTAGCAGAGCTTCCTGCTTCGCGTCCTAATTTTTCATCCATTATTTTACACAGCAAATGAATCAAATCAATGTTTGTCCATTCGTTGTGTCCGCCTATGTTATAGGTATCACCTGGCTTTGCACCATTAAAAATTACCTCAATTGCACGCGCATGATCTTCTACCCATAACCAATCACGTACATTTTCACCTTTACCATAAATTGGAATAGGTAAATTATTTTTAATGTTATTGATCGATAATGGAATTAATTTTTCTGGAAAATGAAAAGAACCATAATTGTTTGAACAGTTAGATATCACACAATCCATTTGATAAGTGTCGTGGTATGCACGCACAAAATGATCCGAACTTGCTTTAGAAGCAGAGTAAGGAGAATGCGGATCGTAACTAGTTGTTTCAGTAAACATACCTGTTTCGCCTAATGAACCATATACTTCGTCGGTAGAAACATGGTAAAAACGATGCAGAGCATTTTTATGTGCATCGCTCTTCCACAATGCTTTGGCGCTATTCAATAAATTTACGGTACCAATTACATTCGTCATTACAAATGCAGTTGGATCGGTAATAGAGCGATCTACATGCGACTCCGCAGCTAAATGAATCACTGCATCAAATTGATATTGTTGAAATAATGCTTCGATTTGCACTGCATCTATGATATCTGCTTTAATGAAAGTATAATTTGATTTTTTTTCGATATCGGTTAAGTTAGCTAAATTACCTGCATAAGTTAATTTATCTAAATTATAAAAATGGGTATTCGGGTATTTATTAACAAACAAACGAATAACATGTGAACCAATGAAACCGGCAGCTCCGGTAATTACTACGTGTTGATAATTTTGCATAATTTATTTGATTTCGGCTAGCGCTTGTTCCCAATTCCATGCACTGCGCATCATATCTTCGATGCTCAATACCGTTTTCCAATTTAATTTTTGCTCGGCTAAAGTAGTATCTGCATAAACTGCTTCTACATCGCCGGGTCTTCTATCTACTATTTGATAATTAATTTTAATGTTGGTTACTTTTTCAAAAGCGCTAATAATATCTAGCACCGAATAACCTAATCCCGTACCAATATTATAGACTTCTAATTTTGCTTCATTTTTTTCGGTGAGCAGTCTTAAAATAGCGGCTATGTGTGCTTTTGCAAGATCGACCACATGAATATAATCTCGTACACAAGTGCCATCGTGGGTTTGATAATCGCCTCCAAAAACATTTAATTGTTTTCTTATGCCTGCTGCTGTTTCGGTAATGTATGGAATTAAATGATGCGGCACTCCATGTTGTATCTCTCCTATTTTTGCCGATTCGTGTGCGCCAATTGGATTAAAATAACGAAGCGTAATCACATTGATGTCGTTTGCCTTGGCAACATTTTCTAAAATCTCTTCGCCCATTTGTTTGGTGTTTCCATAAGGAGACATCGCTTTTTGTACCGGTGCTGTTTCTGTAACTGGCAACTGCGTTGGATTTCCGTAAACAGTACAAGAAGAAGAAAAAACAATATTTTTAATTTTATAAGCTACCATGCATTCTAATAGATTAATGGTAGAGAACATATTGTTGTGGTAATACTTCAGCGGATTTTCGACCGACTCGGCCACTTGCAACATGCCTGCAAAATGAATCACTGCAGCAATGTCGGAATGCTTACTGAAATAATTAGCTAATGCAGCTTTATCACACATTTCTATTTTTTCGAAATGCGGACGCACAGCGGTAATGCTTTCAATAATATCGATTACTTCGGCTTTAGAATTCGATAAATTATCAATCACTAAAACTTCGTAACCTAATTTAATTAATTCGATAACGGTATGCGAACCAATATAACCTGTACCACCTGTTACTAAAATCTTTTTCATCTTATTTATTGTAGGATACAAAATCTTTAGGCTTCAATTCTTTATCGGGTAATGATTTAAAATAATCGTAGGTGATCTTCAAACCATCGGCCCTGTTAACTTTTGGCTGCCAATCTAATAATTCAATAGCTTTTGAAATATCTGGTCTTCTTTGTTTTGGATCGTCTTGAGGCAAAGGTTCAAAAATAATTTTTTGTTTTGCACCCGTTAATTTAATAATCTCTTCTGCAAATTGGGCAATGGTAATTTCGTCGGGGTTACCAATGTTTACTGGGTAAGCGTAATCGCTAAATAATAAACGATAAATACCTTCTACTAAATCATCAACATAACAAAAAGACCTGGTTTGTGAACCATCGCCATAAGCGGTTAAATCTTCGCCGCGTAAAGCTTGACCAATAAATGTAGGCAATACCCTGCCATCGTTTAGTCGCATGCGTGGACCATAGGTGTTAAAAATTCTTACTATTCTAGTTTCTAAACCATGAAAAGTATGGTATGCCATGGTCATGGCTTCTTGAAATCTTTTTGCTTCGTCGTAAACACCACGCGGACCAACCGGATTTACATTACCCCAATAATCTTCTGTTTGCGGATGAACCGTTGGGTCGCCGTATACTTCAGAGGTAGAAGCAATCAGCATACGTGCTTTTTTTGCTTTTGCTAAACCTAATAAATTATGGGTTCCTAAAGAGCCTACTTTTAAAGTTTGAATCGGAATTTTTAAATAATCGATCGGACTTGCAGGCGAAGCAAAATGTAAAATATAATCTATTTCGCCAGGTACATGAATAAATTTAGAAACATCGTGATGGTAAAATTCGAATTCTTCCAATTTAAAAAGATGTTCGATATTGCTTAGCGAACCTGTAATTAAATTATCCATCGCTACTACACGAAACCCTTCTTTGATAAATCGATCACAAAGATGAGATCCTAAAAATCCTGCTGCACCGGTAATTAATACTCTTTTTGATTTCATAATTAATTTATTCCAATTCCATAATAGGTGAATCCATGCTCGCGCATTTCGCTTACATCAAAAATATTGCGGCCATCAAAAATAATTGGGCTTGCTAAACTTGACTTTAATTCAGTTAAATCTGGTGAGCGGTAATCGGCCCATTCGGTAATCACCAGTAGTGCGTCTGAACCAGCAATGGCCTGTTCTTGCTGCTCACAGAAAATAACTTTATCTCCCAAAATATGTTTTGCTTCATTCATAGCAATGGGATCGTGTACTTTTATAATCGCCCCTTGCGCTAATAATTTTTCGATGATCACCAAAGAAGGTGCTTCGCGCATGTCATCGGTTTTTGGTTTGAAAGATAAACCCCACATGCCAAAAGTTTTTCCTTTAATGTTGCCCTCAAAATGACGCATCACTTTATCGAATAAAACTGATTTTTGTTTATCGTTAACTTCTTCTACCGCTTTGAGTACGCCCATATGGTAGCCGTTTTCGTATGCGGTTTTAATTAATGCTTTCACATCTTTTGGGAAACAAGATCCACCATAACCTATGCCAGGATAAATAAATTTATTACCAATGCGGGGATCCGAACCAATGCCACGGCGCACCATGTTTACATCGGCTCCCATAATTTCGCATAAGTTTGCAATGTCGTTCATGAAAGAAATTTTGGTGGCCAACATGGCATTCGCAGCATATTTAGTCATCTCGGCAGATGGAATATCCATAGAAATAATGGGATGTCCATTTAGTACAAAAGGTTTGTATAGTTTTTTTAATACGTCTTCTGCTCGGGGTGAATCAACACCAATCACTATTCTATCGGGCTTTAAAAAATCGTCTACGGCCGCACCCTCTTTTAAAAATTCGGGATTAGAGGCTACATCAAATTCTAAATTTTCGTTTCTATCTTGAATAGCTTGCTGAACCGTAGCACGCACTAAATTAGCAGTTCCTACAGGCACGGTGCTTTTGGTAACCAACACTAAATAATTACTCATGTGTGTACCAATTTCTTTAGCCACGCCTAAAACATATTTTAAATCGGCGCTACCATCTTCGCCTGGAGGCGTACCCACCGCAATAAAAGCTACATCGCAACCAGCAATAGTATCTTTCAAAGAAGTAGAAAAATTTAATTTCCCTTTTTGAAAATTACGAATCACCATCTCTTCTAAGCCTGGTTCATAAATTGGCATTTTACCTGCTTTTAAACCCGCTATCTTTTTTTCGTCGATGTCCACACAAGTTACCTGAATACCCACTTCGGCTAAACAGGTTCCGGTAACCAATCCTACATATCCAGTTCCTACAACTGCAATCTTCATATTTTGAAAAATAAATATTAAAACCCTTGAATTAGCTAAAAATATTGCAGAAATTGAACCTTTATAATAAAATGATCGATTTTAGCGATATTACCTACGAATATACGGATTGATCTGCAAAATATTAGCCTAAATACCATGAAAAATACCTTTGCGATTAGCCTTTTTTTAGTCCTATTTCTTTGCTGCTTATTTTCAGTAGGATATGCGCAACGCGTAAGTTTCAAAGGAGAAGCCATTGGCATATCTGCCTTATCGATAAATACAGGTGTCAACCTTTCTGCTGGTGATATGAGCACCCGATTTGGTAACAGTTCGAGTGTTGGGGTAAATTTCAACAGAAAAATGGCCAATAATTGGCTATATGGTTTCGATTTAAATTACCATTTTGGTGATAATATCAACGAATCAAATATATTAGATAGCATCCGCAATAGCAAAGGACATATATTAACCGATGGTGGATATGCAGGTGATGTTCGATTATTTCAACGCGGATTAAGCACCTTTCTAAAAGTTGGAAAATTATTTCCAGTAATTGGACCCAACGAAAATTCGGGTATTTTGCTGAGTACAGGTATTGGATTTTTGCAACATAAAATTCAAATAGAAGTGATCGAAAATAATATTCCAGAACTCACCGATGATTTTAAGAAAGGCTACGATCGTTTAAGCAATGGACTTGCATTCAATGAGTTTATTGGATACTGGCACATGAGCAATCAAAAAACTTTTAATTTTTATGTAGGAGCAGAATTTACGCAAGCCTTTACCCAAAGTCGCAGGTCGTATGATTATTTTACCCAAAGCCAAGATCTTCAAAAAAGAAATGATTATTTAATTGGATTAAAATTTGGATTAATTGTGCCGCTATACAAACGCATGCCTAAAGAATTTTACTACAAATAATGAAAATTATTTATCAAATAGGCATTGCCCTTTATACTCTTCTCATTAGAATTGCCGCTAATTTTAATCCTAAAGCAAAATTATGGTTGGCTGGTCGAAAAAATATTTTTGAAGGCATTGCCCTTAGTTTAGCTGAAAACGAAAAAAGAATTTGGTTTCATTATGCCTCTCTGGGTGAGTTTGAACAAGGCCGGCCCGTTCAAGAAGCCATTCGAGCACAATACACAGATCATAAAATTGTGATGACTTTTTTTTCGCCTTCGGGATACGAAACTAAAAAAACACATACTGCAGCAGACTATGTATTTTATTTACCGATGGATGGTGCGCAACGTTCGAAACAATTTATTGAACTCATCAATCCAACACAAGCCTATTTTACTAAATATGAATTTTGGTATTTCTATTTTCAATATTTAGCCCAAAAAAAAATCCCTTTGTTTTTAATTTCTGGCATTTTTAGAAAAGACCAAATCTTTTTTAAATGGTATGGTGGCTTCTTCCGCCAAATTTTAACACAAGTCCGCTTCTTTTTTGTACAAAATGAAAGCAGTAAAAATTTATTAAACAATATTGGCATTGATCAAGTACTCGTAACCGGAGATACCCGTTTTGACAGAGTTGCAGCCAATGCTGCTAAACAACATGAAAATACAATCATCGAACAATTTATAAAAGGTAATGATATAATACTAGGTGGTAGCACTTGGAGCCCAGATGAAAAAATAATTGCATCGCTATTAAATAAAAGTAATTTCAAATTCATTATTGCACCACACGAAATTAAAGAAAGTAGATTGCAAGAAATCGAAGCTACTTTTAATCATGCATGCATTCGTTATAGTCAAGCTAATGAAATCAGCATTTCTGCAGCTAAGGTTTTAATTATCGATAACATAGGCATGCTGAGTTCGCTATACCAATATGCAGGCATTGCCTATATTGGCGGTGGGTTTGGTGTAGGTATTCATAATACTTTAGAGGCTACGGCATTTGGTAAACCAGTTATTTTTGGCCCTAATTATCATAAGTTCGAAGAAGCAAAACAACTCATTGCAATTGGTGCAGCTAGCAGCATACATAACGCCGAAAGCTTTATAAATGCTATTGATCAGCTATATCTTAATGAGACTAATTACTTTGCGGCCTGCGAAAAAAGTCGACAGTTTATTGCCAGCGGAAAAGGTGCTAGCGAAAAAATCATTGCAAAAATTAACGCGTTGTTAAATTTCAATGATAATTCCAATCGTCGATAATAAGCTACCCGATTTATCAGCAAGTAATTTGGTTTTATATTTACTTGGATCGTTAGGGTCTATTTGTTTATTACCCGCTGCATCTCGGTCTAAAACAAAAATTGGTTTATCATCCAATTGTACATTGGTTAAATTAGTGATGTCAATAAATACATTCAAATTCCATTTCTTGAAATTATATTTTTTATCGATGCGGGCATCTAATTGATAAAATGCAGGTAAGCGATTGGTGTTTAATTTGCTATTATCTAAAAAGCCAGCAGGATTTGCATTATAGTTCGCAATAACAGAAGAAAATTCTTTATTGAAAGGCGTATAAGGTGCACCGCCAGCAGATCTTAGCTTCAAGCCTAATTCCCAATTTCTCTTCAATATTTTACCTGCAGTTAAACTCACAATGTATTTTGAATCCCAAGAAGAAACAACCGATTTGTTATTTTTATCATTGAATTCGCTGTGCACTAAAGTAAGGGCAACAATGCCATAAAATCCTTTATTTAATTTTTGTTGTGCTAAAAACTCCACACCATAACTTCTGCCTTTGGTTAAACCCGCTACAGGCTTATTTCCTACTACACCAAAATCAATACCTAAGTTTGCTAATGGAATGGTATCGCCATTGCTTAACAACATAGGGTAATTAGCATAACCTTTGTAAAAACCTTCTGCTGTAAATCTTAAATTAGAAAGCGTATTGTATTCTATACCACCCACCACTTGTTTAACCGAAATATATTTCACATTTGTATTGGTTAAAATTCCGTTTGTATCTCTGTAACCCAATACAGTGTAAGCCGGCGTTTGGTAATAAATACCGGTATTAAAATTTAAACTCCATTTATCGCTCAAAGCATATGCCGCAGAAAAACGAGGAGATAATTGATCTAATGGATTAGACATGCCTGTCGCAAAATTATTTCCATCTAACCTTAATCCGCTAGATAATTGCAAACGATCATTCACAAATCCTTTAGCTATTTGTGCAAATGCCCCATAACGAATTAAATTTAAAGTAGAAGTATAATCAATTAATCCAAATGGATTTAATTGATAGGTATCGTTTGTATAGCTTGCTTGTTCTGCACTAATACCATAATTAAATTTATAGCCTTGGTGTCGGCTGGTATTTTCGATACGAATTTTGTTTTCTATTTCGGTCGATGCATAATTTAATAGCATAACCGAATCTTCTGAATTCTCTTTATACTTTTTAGTGGTATTTTTTAAATAATTTCTACTGAGCACCACCGTTGAATAGCCATGCGCTTTGTAGTGCTTATAATTAACACCAATGGTATAATTAGATTGTAAAAATACCGGTAAGGTTTCTAATTGAAATTTTTGGGTTTCTGTTTCGTTCGCATCTAAATTTAAAGAAAAATCATCTAAGGCACCTAAACCAATAAAAGTAATTTCATTCTTATCATCAATTTTAGATTTTACTTTAAATTGAAAATCGTTATACTCTGGTAAGAATGGTAATCCGATGGCACGAAACAAAAATTGCAAATAAGACTTTCGATACGAAGCCATGTAAGTTGTTTTACTATTGATTGGGCCCTCGGCCACCAATGCTAAATCACTAGAGCCAACGGTCATCGATGCAAATTGTTTATCGTTGCGGCCATCTTTAAATTTAAAGTCGAAAATAGAACTTAAGGAATTACCTCTATTTGCAGGAAAAGCTCCCGAATAAAAATCTACTTCGCGCACAAAATCTACATTGATTAAACCCACTGGACCACCAGTAGAGCCTTGCGTAGCAAAATGATTGATGTTAGGGATTTCAATACCATCTAAATAAAATTTATTTTCGTTGGGCGCACCCCCTCTAATAATAATATCGTTACGGAAAGTGGCGCTCGATGCAACACCCGGTAAAGATTGAATTACTTTAGAAATATCTCTTCCACCACCAGGATTTCTTTTAATTTCTGACACGCCAATGGTTCTTAAAGAAACCGGACTTTCTGCTGGCTTGTAAAAATTCTTTGCAGTAACTTCTACCGTATTAATATTTCTCGAATCTTCTTCTAATTCAATATCAACAATACTCGCTTTTAAATTATTTACTTGAATTTCGTAGAGTAATTTTTTCTTAAATCCAATCAACTTGAATTCGACATTATAAAAACCTGGTTTTAAATTTTTCAATTCAAAAAAACCATCAAAGCCAGTAGTAGTAGCCACCGTGCTGCCTTGAATAACCACTACTACACTTGGCAACACCTCGTTATTGATGGCGTTTTTTACTTTCCCTTTGATAATTCCAGATTGAGCAAATGATTGCAAACTTGCCATTGCTATCAGCAAGATTAATCCAATTTTTTTCATAAAATATTTTTTAATTTTTTTTGGCGTATTGTTCTACAAAATACTTGAATGGAACAAGGAGCATTCCGAAAGATTCTCCATCGTGCTTCTCTAAATATTTATGGTGCATTTTATGCCCGCGACGAATAGCCCTGACATATTTATTATCCCAATCTCTCCAAATTTTAAACCTTTGGTGAATAATAATATCGTGTACTAAGAAATAGCAAATGCCATATAATAAAATCCCTAAACCAATATAAAAACGAAAGTCGTTGTGGATAGAACCTGAAATAAAACAATAAGAACTTGGGCAGGCAAATATTAAAAAGAAGGCGTCATTTTTTTCGAAAAAACCAGGCTCCTTTTGATGATGATCTTTGTGTAAATACCATAAAAAACCATGCATTACAAATTTATGAGCCAACCAAGCCACCAATTCCATAATGATAAAGGTGGCTAATACAACTAATATATTCTGAATCATTTTTTATAAACTTTGTAATTTATTTTTTACTTCCTCCATTAACCACATGGGTGTAGAGGTAGCGCCACAAATACCAACCGTATCGTTTGCATGGAACATGGTGGCATCTATTTCCGAACTTGCCGAAACAAAATAAGTGTTCACATTGTGTTGTCTGCAAACATCATATAAAATTTTTCCGTTAGATGATTTTCTGCCCGAAACAAAAATAATGCGATCGTAATTGGTTACAAACTTGCGCAATTCTTCGTCACGATTAGAAACCTGACGACAAATGGTATCGTTGGCTCTCACTTCAAATCCTTTTGCAATCAATTCGTTTTTGATAGCATAAAATTTATCGGTGCTTTTAGTGGTTTGCGAATACAAGGTGATTTTTTGAGGCATGCTCGCAAAGTCGAGCTCTTTGATATCTTGAAAAACAACTGCTTGGTTATTTGTCTGCCCTTGTAAAGCAATTACTTCGGCATGTCCATGCTTTCCATAAATATAAATTTGTTCCTCGTCGTCGAAAGAATTCTTTACCCTATTTTGTAATTTGAGAACAACCGGACAAGAGGCATCTATTAAAGTAATATTATTTGCTAAAGCAGTTTGGTAGGTAGCTGGCGGTTCGCCATGCGCTCTAATTAAAACAGTTTCGTTTGTTAAGTTTATTAAATCTTCTTGTGAAATAATTTTTAAGCCTTTCGCTTTTAAACGATCTACTTCTTCGTCGTTATGCACAATATCGCCAAGGCAATATAAATAGCCTTTTTCGGCCAATATTTCTTCGGCCATTTCAATGGCGTAAACTACCCCAAAGCAAAAGCCAGATTCTTGATCTATTGTAACAGCAAGATTTAACATATTTCGATTTTATCAAAAATACTAAGCTAAGGGCATTAAATGCTATAAAATTCGCAAAAAACCCAAAAACTTACCTATTTAACCATTTTTATTGCCTTTTGTTTGTCCCAAACTAGGCATTCAATAAATTATTTTTCATTAAATATTCGGCAATTTGAACCGCATTGGTTGCCGCTCCTTTTCTTAAATTATCCGATACTACCCAACAGTTTAGCGTATTTGCTTGCGATTCATCTCTTCTTAGTCGGCCAACAAAAACTTCGTCTTTATCGTTAGCAGTTAAAGGCATTGGATAAATTAAATTAGCTGGATCGTCTTGCAAAACAATACCCGGCGAATTGGCTAAGATATTTTTAACAGTAGCCATATCAAAATCATTTTCGAATTCAATATTGATGGCTTCTGAATGACCACCCATTACTGGAATACGAACAGTGGTAGCGGTTACTTGAATGCTGTCGTCTTCCATAATTTTTTTGGTTTCCAAAATCATTTTCATTTCTTCTTTGGTATAACCATTTTCGAGAAAAACATCAATTTGAGGAATCACATTTAAATCTATTGGATAAGTATAGGCACGCTCTCCTTCAATACCAGCACGCTCATTCATGAGTTGCTCCACCGCTTTAACACCTGTTCCGGTTACCGATTGATAAGTAGAAACAACTACTCTTTTAATTTTATATTTTAAATGCAATGGCTTTAACACCATTACCATTTGTATGGTTGAACAATTTGGATTCGCAATGATTAAATCTTTTTTAGTTAATACATGTGCGTTTACTTCTGGTACTATTAGTGCAATGTTTGGATCCATTCTCCATGCCGATGAATTATCGATAACTACCGTACCAACAGCTGCAAATTGCGGCGCGTATTGTAAGGAAGTATTTCCACCTGCAGAAAAAATAGCAATGGTCGGTTTTTGTGCAATGGCTTCTTCCATGCTGCAAACTTGATGCGCTTTGCCTTGGTAAGCAATTTCTTTACCCACACTTTTGGCAGATGCAACCAATAGCAATTCGCTTATTGGAAAATTTCTTTCTGCCAAAACAGCTAATATTTTAGTGCCTACTAAGCCTGTGGCTCCTACAACTGCAACCTTCATATGAATAGATTAAATACGAGGTAAAAATAAAAAAAAATACTTGCATGGCCTTATAATAGCTGATTAAAAATCCTTCATTTATGCAATTTCAAATAAGGGCTAGAGTGCCTACACTTGTTTAAAATAATAGCAACAGCAATCATGGGATGAAAAAGATATTGTGGATTTTAGGATTGTTTATTCATTCGCTGGTTTTTGGGCAAGTGCAGGATGATTTTAGTGATGGCGATTTGAGTAGCAATCCGCAGTGGTTGGGAGATACGGCAGCATTTTATGTGAGCGGTATGGGGCACATGCAAACAAAAATGTCGACAAAAACCGATACTTGTTTCCTAACTACTGCATCCACAATTAATTTAAACACCACTTGGGAATTTCAACTTAAACTTTTATTCGACCCCTCTACTAGTAACTATACTCGCATCTATTTAATTGCCGATGCCGCTACATTAGACAAAAGTCTGAATGGTTATTTCTTGCAAATTGGCGAAAGTGGCAATACCGATTCGTATGATTTGTACCGGCAAAAAGGAAATAGCCTGATCAAAATAATTGACGGCCCGGCAATGCCTCGACTCAAAACCGATACGCTTTTTACAAAAATAAAAATCACTCGCGCAAGCGATGGCAGGTGGTCGCTGTTTGCAGCGAATGATACGGCCAGTAATTATCAGGCATTAGGTAGCGTAGCAGATTCTTTAAATTATAGTAATAAGTATTTTGGAATATTGGTCAGGTACACCGCAACAAGAAGCAATTTATTTCAATTTGATCAAATTAAAATCTACCCGAGCAGTATCGATTCGCTGCAACCAAGGGTAATGAGTTGCTTTGCTAAAAATAGCCATCAATTAATTGTGCAATTCAACGAAAGCATGGATAGCACTGCCATTCAAGATTTAGCTAATTTTGAATTAGACAGTCAACAATTGGCCATTTCGGCGCATTGGCTCAATTTTTTTAGCCTTCAAATTCAGTTTAATGATAGCATAAATTATGGTAAACATTTTTTGAGGCTGAAAAATTTAAAAGATCTTTCTGGAAATTATTTAATCAGCAGTGATAGCCAAATAAACTTTATATTCAAACCAAGCATCGCCGAAAAATTTCAAGATTTAGTGATGAACGAAATCTATCCAGACCCAAGCCCAAGCATAGGCTTGCCAAATGGCGAATTTATTGAAATCTATAATACCCAAGCTTATACTATTCAACTACAAAACCATAGTATCAGCGATGGCAGTAGTACTTATACTTTTAAGAAAGACAGCCTTTTGCCAGGCGCTTATTTAATTTTATGTAATGTAGCCGATACCCTTGCTTATCGGGCCTATGGTAAAACCATTGGTTGTACTATTTGGCCAACACTCAACAATACATACGATCATCTGACTTTAAAAAATCCAGCGGGGATTATAATAGACAGCCTTACTTACCGATTGAGTTGGTATAGAGAAGTCAGCAAAAGCAATGGTGGCTATAGCTTGGCAAAAATAGACCCATATAGCAAATGTAAAACTGCAGGCAATTGGAATGCCGCTACAGAAATTATGGGCGGCAGCCCGGGTAGTTTAAATAAAATCGCAAAATTTCATATAGATACTTTAGCCATAACGCTTAGCAGCATAAATGTCCTGAATAAAAATCAACTTGCCATTCGATTCAATAATAAAATAGCACCGCAAACTTTTAATGCGATACAATTTTACATCGCAGATAGCAACCAACATTTATTTTTTCCGGTCGATTACTTTTTTGATTGGACCTATTTAGATTATTTAGTTTTGACTTTTGATGAAGAAATTGACAAAGGTTTATATCAATTTTATGCAAAAAATATCATCGCATTTGATGGCAGGGATTATAATATAATTCAATCATTTGGAAAAAATATTCCGTTTCAAACACTTCGTTTAAAAATAAGCGAAATAATGGCAGATCCAACACCTGCCATAGGTTTACCCGAATTAGAATTTGTTGAAATAAGTAATCCGACAGCGATAGGTGTGAGTGCTTGTCAACTTTATTTTGGAAATCATAACAGTAAACGTTTTTTTGAATTAGATACTTTAGCCCCTTATGCATTTGCCATCTTATGTGAGCGCAGCGATACCAATGCCTTTTTAAAATATGGAAAAACCATTGGCATTACCAGTTTCCCTTCTATTGGTAATAGCATTGACACCTTATACTTATTTGACGAAAAGTTACAATTGATCGACAGCGTTTCTTATAAAATCAATCAATGGGAAAGTAATAAAAGAGAAGGCGGATACAGCTTAGCGCGTTTGAATGATTTTTATGATTGTCCTAATACAAAATTATGGCATAGTAGTTTAGCTGCAATAGGTGGAAGTCCGGCCAAAAGCAATCAGCTCGAATTGAGCCAAATGGCTGAATTCCAAATTAAACAGCTCGAATTAAGCGAACAGGAAATAAGTATCACTTGTACAGAGGGCATAGATAGCGCGGCTTTCGATTGGCATACCATACAATTAATTGGCTTAGCCAATAGCCCAATTAATTATCAATTTAGCAACAATTACCAAACACTCCGTTTGTTTTACCAACAAGCATTTCCAATAGCAAGCAAATTTGAAATACAAATTAACGCTTTACAAAATTGCCTAGGCCAAAAAATAGACAGCACTTTCCCTTTATTTATCAGCGATAGTGTTTACCATAATCAAGTCATCATCAACGAGCTATTATTCAATACCGGCGATAGCCTTCCCGAATTTATTGAATTATATAATCGTTCGAATCAAATTCAAAATTTAAAAAACTGGTGCATTGGCGTTCGAAATTCGAAGAACGAAATTAGTTATTGTAAAAGTATAGCAGCCAATTATTTTTTACAACCCGCACATTATGTTTGCATCAGCACCAATGCGCCGTTGTTACAAAATCATTTTGGTTTTAAAAGTGTCAACGATTTTATCACCAACCCCGAAATGCCTACACTTACTAACGAACAGGGCACCGTAGTGCTACTTTCACCGAACCAACAACTCATCGACGAAGTTTATTATGCCGATCAAATGCATTTAAGTTTAATTACGAATACTAAAAATGTTTCGCTCGAAAGGCGTTCCGAAAATTGGAGCAGCAAAGACCTTGCTAATTGGGGATCGGCCGCAGCAAATTATGGTTATGCCACACCTGGATATAGCAACTCCAATCATCAATATTTTTCGGACAGGGAATTTGGCTTAAACATTAATCCTAAAATATTTTCTCCCAATGCCGATGGGGTAAATGATATTTTAACTATACACTATGCATTCCCCTATCCAAACATTATGGCCAATATTGATATTTATAATCGCGAGGGTCAAGCCATTACACAAATTGGCAACACCATTTCCTTGGGTCAAAAAGGAAACTTTATTTGGGATGGTATCTGTAATGGCCAATATGTACCCAATGGCATTTACATTTTACGCTTTAGTTTATTCGATGAAAAAGGCTTAATTAATAATTATAAAATTCCATTTGGCGTCCATTATTAGTGCGCCTCGTATCATCGAAAATGCTGAAAATTAGACACAAACAAATGCTTGGGTATTCGAAAAGAAATATTTAGGAAATATTGCTTAATTTCGAGTACAATACCCTTAAAAAAACATGAAGGAATCTATCCTAGTTATTGGCTCAAACGGACAAATTGGAACCGAATTAGTCGCAGATTTGAGAGTAATCTATGGCCCTCAAAATGTTGTCGCTACAGATATCAGAGAACCAGGTTATGAAATGCTTAACGCTGGCCCATTTGAAATTTCAAATGTACTAGACAAACAAAATCTTCAAGCAATTTTTGAAAAATATAAACCCACGCAAATTTATTTGTTAGCCGCATTACTTTCGGCAACAGGCGAACAAAAACCAAAAATGGCATGGGAATTAAATATGGAAGGCTTAATCAATGTATTAGATTTTGCCCTAACTTACCAAACTAAAAAAGTGTATTGGCCAAGTTCGATAGCGGTGTTTGGCCCCAACTCTCCAAAAAACAATACCCCACAATATTCGGTCATGGATCCGAATACGGTTTATGGTATCAGTAAATTAGCGGGCGAGAGATGGTGCGAATATTACTTTTTAAAATATGGTTTAGATGTAAGAAGCTTAAGATATCCAGGCTTAATTGGTTGGAAATCGGCACCAGGTGGCGGCACCACCGATTATGCAGTGCACATTTTTCACGAAGCATTGAAAAACAATACTTACGCCTCTTTTTTATCGGCGCAAACCGAATTGCCTATGATGCATATGGAAGATGCGATTAAAGCAACCATTGGTATTATGGATGCACCAGCCGAATTAATCAAAATTCGTTCGAGCTATAATGTAGCCGGAATGAGCTTTACACCGCATCAATTAGGCGAAGAAATTAATATTCATTTACCCGATTTTACATTGACCTATCTCGAAAACGATCCGCGTCAAGCTATTGCAGATTCGTGGCCAAAAAGTATCAACGACGATTATGCTAGAAAAGATTGGGCTTGGCATAACCAATACGACTTAAAAGCTTTAGTCAAAAATATGATTGACAATTTAAAATAAACCCTATGACTTTTGAAGAATTTTTTGCGAAGAAAAAAATCAATCTGGAAACTTTGAAAATCAAAGACGACATTTTATTCCAAGAACTAAAAAGTCATTTCGAACAAATGGGCGCTAAAAGTTTTGACTACACCAAAAAATATTTATTCAACCCACTGCGCAATCAGTATCCGATTGAAGCTTAATTATTCAATCTGCTGCGCAATCAGTTTACAATCGAGGCGAGAAACCGAACAATGATTTCGCGATTAGTTATTTTTTAATTCCCTGAACAAGATTTTCAGAAAAAGAATTATAAATAATTGCTTGTATTTCGGTACGCAAATTCATTTCCAACATTTTTTTATTCTCTGTAGAAGGATAAACCCTATTCGATAAGAACACATAAACCAAATCATATGCTGGATCTACCCAAGTACAAGTGCCTGTAAAGCCAGTATGGCCGTAGGTTTGCGGTGATACCGCTAATGCCGTAGGGCTAGTTTTGGAAGGATCCGTTTCGGGCTTATCAAAACCTAAACCTCTTCTGTTGTCTGCATAATATTTAGTAGTAAACAAGCTTACCGTTGCCGATTTAAAATATTCTTCGCCACCATAGCTTCCTTTGTTTAGCAACATTTGCATAATTATCGCTACATCATTCGCATTACCAAACAAGCCAGCATGACCCGCCACACCACCAAACATGGCAGCTGTTTGATCGTGCACATAACCTTGTACCACTTGTTTTCTAAAGGTGAGGTCGTTTTCGGTAGGCATAATATTTGCCATTGGAAATTTGCGATATGGCAAATAACCCAAATAATTCAAGCCCAATTTTTTATAAAAATGAGTACTGACAAATTCATCAATTGGTGAATTTGTTTGCGCCTCTAATACTTCTTTTAAGAAATAAAAACTCAAATCGGAGTACACATATTTTCCTGGATTTTTTATTTCAGATTTGAGTATTCGTTGCTTCATAGTGGCCATGTAATTTGCATTTAAAAACAAATGATTGGCAACCGGAATGGCAAATACACCAGAAGAATCTGTAGATAGCACAGCTGTTTCCAAGCCTTTTACATTTTGAATGTCTTTGTAAAAAGGAATAAATGGCGATAAGCCTGCGCGGTGAGTTAACAGGTCTGCGATAATAATATTTTTCTTATTCGAACTTTTAATTCCGGGTAAATAATTATGCAAATGACCATTCAAAGAAATTTTATTTTCTTCTACTAATTTCATCATACCTAAATTAGTCGATAAAATTTTGGTCATCGAGGCTAAATCGTATAAATCGGTATTGACCACCAAATGAGCAGAATCGTAAGTACTGTAGCCAAAAGATTTTTGATAAATAACTTTGCCATTTTTAGCCACTAATACTTGACAGCCAGGTATGGCTTTAGCGGCAATGGCCATGGCAACTAATTCATCTATACCGTTTAATTTCTGCGCATCCATGCCAACTTCTTCGGGCTGGGTATATTTTAAACGAATGCTTTCGTTGATGATATAACCATCGCCTACTTGAAATTTATTAGATGCCGTAACAGGCATCGTTCCTTTAGCCGGAATTCCACCAAATATAAGCGTAGCAGCACTTGTACGCGTATAAGAATTTTCTTCGTAAGCCAATACAATGGGCGCATGGTTTTCGAAATTTCTTAAACTATAGGCATTACCAAATACCACTAAGACTACATTTTTATGGGCAGATAAATTATTCAAAAAATCGATGGTTTGCTTAGACAAAGAAAAATTCTTTGATTCGTTTCTGCTCATATCGTGTAAGCCAACAATTACGGTGTTGTAATTTTCTAAGTTTTTATTTAAAAAATTAAAATCGTTTAAGCTCGCGTCTTTCTTTAATGAAAACTTAGCCATAGGCGCATATAATTCGCAAGTCGTTAAAAAATCATTATTGATTTCGGCCCCAATACTAATACTGGCAATGCTGCTACTCGCTAAATTTTTTAAAGGAATTAGATTGTTTTTATTTTCTAATAAAGTAAGTGCGTTTTCGTATAATTTACGACTCAGTAATTTAGCTTCGTTGCTATTTAAATCGGCAATTAAGCCATCGATTACAATCGGTTGATAATGCGCAAGCCCTACCTGAAACTTAGCAAATAATACCTTTCTAGCCTTTTCATCTAATTCGGCTTGGGTAATTTCACCAGCCAACATTGCTTTTTTAATTTCTGCAATGGCAATGGGTACATTCTCGGAATACAAACACATATCGTTACCCGCTAATAAAGCTTTTACATCTACTACGCCGGGCGGAAAATTTGCCGACACGCCTTTCATGTTTAAGGCATCGGTAATAATCAGTCCCTTAAAATTTAATTTATTTTTTAATAAATCGGTAACGATTGGTTTCGAAATAGATGCGGCCATATTCTTTGAACTATCATATGCCGGTACAAATAGATGCGCCACCATGATGCTCGACAATCCTCGATCGATGAGTTCTTTGAATGGATATAATTCTAAACTATCTAATTCTTCTTTACTGCGATTTAATTTAGGCAAGGTTAAATGAGAATCTTTATCGGTATTGCCATGACCCGGAAAATGTTTAGCCGTTGCAATTAAGCCATTGTCTTGTAAACCCCGCATGTATTCTATACTCTTAGCGGCTACGCGGTATTTATCTTCGCCAAAAGAGCGATCGTTAATAACCGGATTGCGTGGATTATTGTTGACATCTACTACCGGTGCAAAATTTAAATGAATGCCCATTCGCTTACATTGCCTTGCAGTTTCTACGCCAAAATCATAAATCAATTGGTTATCGTTGATGGCACCCAAAGCCATTTGTTTAGGATATCTTACGGTACTATCTAAGCGCATCGACAAACCCCATTCTCCATCTATGGAAATCAATAAAGGTGTTTTAGCAAGGGATTGGTAATAATTGGTCAGGTTTGCCTGGCGAACTGGGCCGCCTTGAAAAAAACACAAGCCGCCTATTTTATAGTCTTTAACCAATTTGGCAATTTCTTTAATATGCAAGGAATCTTTGTTTGAAAAGGCTGCAACGGTGAATAATTGTCCAATTCGTTCATCTGTCTGCAAGGTATTCATCACCGAATCGACCCAATGATTGGCTTTGGCCGTATCTACTACCTGTCCATTCACAATGGATGTGGAGAAAAAAAAGGAGATTAAAAGTATATAGCCGGTTCTTTGCATAATAGGTGCCCGAAAATTTTTATATTTTTGTCTGATGGCGATAAATTTATAGGTATTTCCTCAAATAAATAAATCAAAAAGCCCGTTAGAACCCTAAAGTTCTCAACATAGCTAAATATTTTTTAAACGATGTCGAATATTATTCACCTTTTACCCGATGCTGTTGCGAATCAAATTGCAGCCGGCGAAGTTATTCAACGACCTGCATCGGCTGTAAAAGAGCTGATGGAAAATGCGGTTGATGCTGGGGCAACGAGCATTAAGGTGGTATTAAAAGATGCCGGACGCGCACTTATTCAAATCATCGATAATGGATCGGGCATGAGCCCTTCAGATGCAAAACTTTGTTTTGAAAGACATGCTACTTCCAAACTAGCGAGTGCAGCAGATTTGTTTAAAATAAAAACCATGGGTTTTAGAGGCGAAGCCATGGCATCTATTGCGGCTATTGCACAAGTAGAATTAAAAACCAAACGCGCTTCCGATAGCACTGGCACATTAGTGCGCATCGAAGCTTCGCAAATAACTTTGGTCGAACCCTGCAGCAGCAGCGATGGTACAAGCATCTCCATTAAAAATTTATTTTATGTTACCCCTGCAAGACGCAATTTTTTAAAATCGAATTCAGTTGAATTGCGTCATATCATTGACGAATTTCAAAGACAAGCGCTTGCGCACCCAGACCTATTTTTTAGTTTACACCACGATGGCAATGAATTATTTCATTTGCCTGCTGGAAATCTTAAACAAAGAATTACCGGCATCTTTGGAAATAATTATGCCGAAAGAATTGTACCAGTAGAAGAAAGCACCGAACAGGTGAGTATTGAAGGGTACATTGGCAAACCTGCTTTTGCTAAAAAAACTAGAGGCGAACAATATTTTTTCGTCAATAATAGATTCATTAAAGACAATTATTTAAACCACGCCATCAATAATGCATTCGATCAATTATTGGGCGATAATAGTTTTCCATTATATATTTTATTTCTTACGGTAGACCCTTCACACATTGACGTAAATGTGCATCCTACCAAAACAGAAATTAAATTTGAAGACGAAAAATTAATCTATGCCGTTTTAAGAGCAGCTGTTAAAAGAGCCTTGGGCAAATACAATATTAGTCCAAGCATCGATTTTAATATCGAAACCAGTTTTGGAAACTTAAAGCCTTTTGATCCGCTCAACGACGAAATTAAAATACCTACTATACCTGTTAATCCAAGTTTTAACCCATTTGGATCGGCTACAAACCAAAGTAACAGTGCACATTCGGGTTATGCTGGGCAAAGTTATGCAAAACAAAAAACGGATATTGCTGGTTGGGAAACATTGTATCAAATCGCAGATTCCAATATGAATAGCCAGTCGCAATTAATTGCCGCTACTAACGACGACATTCACCATGTAACTGCAACTAGAAACAATACCTTTCAAATTCATGGTCAATATATTTTAACACAAATTAAAAGTGGTATTATTTTAATAGACCAACAAGCTGCTCACGAAAGAATCTTATTCGAAAAATTTATTGCCGCATTAGCAAATAATCAAGGTAGCTCGCAACAAAGTTTATTTCCGCAAAGCATTGCTTTAAGTGCAGCAGATTTTGAATTATTTCAAGAGTTATCGGAAGAACTTAAAGCCTTAGGCTTTGACATTCGCGAGTTTGGTAAAAATACCATTGTAGTACAAGGTTATCCAGCAGAAATTGAAAGCGGTAACGAAGAAAAAATTATTTTAGCTTTACTCGAAAACTACAAACAACAAGCAGCTATTACCAAATTTGATAAAAAAGAACAACTCGCCAAATCCCTTGCCAGACAGGCGGCTATCAAGTCGGGTAATATTTTAAACACAGAAGAAATCAATCAATTAATTGACGAACTTTTTGCTTGCGAATTTCCTCAAGTAGGCATAAGCGGTAAAGCTAGTTTTATCAAATTGAGTTTAACAGATCTTAGTAAATTATTTGGGTAAATACATATGAACAATTTTAGACCACAAGGTTTTTCTTTACTCCCAAGCGTTGTAAAAAATTTACTCATCATTAATGGATTGGCATTTTTAACCACCTATGTACTGCAAAGTACTATTGGATTAGATTTAAATAAATACTTTGCCTTATATTTTCCGGGTAGCGAATCATTCAAGCCACATCAATTAATTACGCATTTATTTATGCACGGAAACTTTTTTCATTTGTTTTCGAATATGTTGGCACTTTGGATGTTTGGCGCAACACTCGAAAACTTTTGGGGTGCTAAACGCTTTTTTATATTTTATTTTGTGACCGGATTAGGGGCTGCTTTTTTACATACCGCCATTCAATATGCAGAAATAGTTCCCTTACAAAATGCCATCAGCGATTACTTGAGCAATCCGACTCCTGCTAGTTTTGAGGCTTTTACCTTTCAACATGTACCCAGTAATTTCAAACCTGTATTTGTACAATTAGTAGACGCTTGGAACGCCAACCCCAACTCTATTTCTATTAAAGACAATACCATTACCATTGCCAAAGAATTAGCAAACATTCGAATCAATGTGCCAACCGTTGGCGCTTCTGGTGCCGTATTTGGATTGCTATTGGCCTTTGGTATGTTGTTCCCTAATACTTTAATTTATATTTATTTCTTTTTCCCGCTTAAAGCTAAATACTTTGTCGCGCTATATGGTGCATTCGAATTGTACAGTGGCATTCAAAATAATCCAAGCGATAATGTGGCGCACTTTGCCCATTTAGGCGGTATGTTGTTTGGCTATATTTTAATTAAATACTGGCAGAAAAATCAATTTAGACAATATTAAAAATGAATCTGATACTGTCGGCTATTAAACAAGCATTTGCGGATCAAAAGAATCCAATTAATAAATATATTGCCATCAACGCCTTTGTATTTGTGGCTTTGCTCATCTCTGCTGCTTTTTATGTCTTAGGCGATATTCCCAATCCATTTAAGATCTGGGTGATGCAATATTTTTCTTTAACAGCCATTTGGAAAGTTTTTGTTTTCAAACCTTGGACCTTTTTTACCTATGCATTTATTCACGAAAAACTTTTTCACCTAATATTTAACATGCTGGTTTTTCATTGGTTTGGAAATTTAATCATTGAGTATCTGAATAAAAACCGCATGTTATTTATTTTTTGGGCAGGCGTATTGGGTGGCGGTATTTTGTATTCTTTATTTTTTGATGGCAATCAACTCATTGGCGCATCGGCAGGAATCATGGCACTCGTCATTGCAAGCGCTACTTTATTACCAAATTACGAAATCGTATTGGCCATTTTTGGTCGCATTAAATTAAAATATGTAGGCTTAGCCTATTTGGTCATAGACTTATTGAGCATGATGGGTAGCAATGCTGGCGGCAGTGTGGCGCACATAGGTGGCGCACTGATTGGATACTTCACGATTAAACAAATCCAAGCAGGAAACGATTGGTCTAGCATTGTGATTCGCATCAATAACTTTTTAGATAAATTATTTAGCCGCAAGAACAAATTAAAAATTGTACACCAAAGTAAGGAGCAAGCGCAAGCGAGCATGGCAACTGTATCGCAAGCCGAAGTAGACCAATTGCTCGAAAAAATTACCAAATCTGGATACGATAGCTTAAGCAAATCAGAAAAAGAATTGTTATTTAAAGCAAGCAAAAAATGAAAAAATCAAAAAAAAGATCCTTCTTTTATTGGGCCATATTTGTCATTAATTTTTTTGTGGCCTTTGCTTTATTAGCTTCTTATGCTTCGCCTTGGATTAGCCCAAGTTTATTTTGGCCTATTGCCTTTATCGGTTTAGCTTATCCATTTATTTTTTTATTGAATATTATTTTTGCTATTTATTGGGTACTGCGTTTAAGATGGGTAGCCATTGTTTCGATCAGTATGCTAGCCTTAGGTTATCAAGTACATCCAAAAGTGTTCGCCTTTCAAATGCCTAGCCCTGTTGAAATAAGCCCCGATTCTACTTTGCGCATCATGAGCTACAATGCACATAGTTTTAGACCAATTAATACCAATAAGTACGATAAAAAATCGAAACATTCGATGTTGGAATTATTGCTTTCCGAAAAGGCAGACATTATTTGTTTTCAAGAATTTTATACCCGCAAAAAAGGAGAATACGCCATCAAAGATTCTTTGCAAAAATTTAGCGAATTAAAATATTACCGATATCAAACCATCGACTCTATCGAAAACGAATTGATGTCTCAAGCTATTTTCTCCAAATACCCAATCATCAATTACCACAAAATTTCTTTTTACGAAGGGTTACATCCAAACATGTGTAGCTACGCAGATATAGTTATTCAATCAGATACCATTCGTGTCATCAATGTACATTTACAATCCATTAGTTTTAAACCAAAAGATTATAATTATTTTCGCAAAGTTACTACCGAAGCCGAAACCGATTTACAATCTTCGAGGCGCATCGGGAGTCGTTTAAAAAATGCATTTATTCGTAGGGCCACTCAAGCAGAAATGGTGCGCGAGCTGATCGACGAATCGGAGTATAAAGTAATTGTATGTGGCGATTTTAACGACACGCCCAATTCTTATGCATTTAATGTGATTGGAAATGGTTTAAAAAGTGCTTTTCAAGAAAAAGGCAGCGGCCTGGGCACCACCTATGGCGGGGCATTCCCGAATTTTCAGATCGATTATATTTTATGCGACCCTGCTATGGATGTCTTAAATTATAAAATCATCAAGAAAAAATATTCCGACCACTATCCTGTGGTAGCCGATATTCAGTACCATAAATAGCTTTTTTAAGGTGCCGAAAATATCAAAATTAGATAAATTCCGTATGTTTGTAGTATGAGTCAGGTTATTAGCTTATACAATTCTTTAAGCAGAAATAAAGAAGTTTTTGAGCCCATTAATGCGCCTTTTGTAGGTATGTATTTATGTGGCCCAACCGTTTATGGCGATCCGCATTTAGGACACG
>CANNIS010000007.1 GCA_947505035.1 Sphingobacteriales bacterium | reverse complement strand
ATGCCGACGGTTTTAGATTACCTACATTTCGATCATCCATTTATGGCTTTTGGAGAAAGCGCCTTGCGAAAAAAACAATATCCATACGCCATAAACTATAGAGATGGAATCTATCAAACTATTGATTCTACTCATGTTATACAGTTTGCTGAAGATCAAACCTTGGCATTTTATAATTATCAAATAGACCCTTATTTAAAAAATAATTTGCGCAACAAAACCGATGCGAAAGAAAATAAAATGAAAGAATTTACAGCGGCATATATACAACAGTTTAATGACGCATTAATAGAAAACAAGTACCAAACAATTGAAGATAAAAATAGTATTCATCATTAATCCAATTGCAGGAGGGAAAAACAAAAATCATTTCTCTAAAGTAATTGCCAGTCATTTAAACGTATCAAAATTTGAGTATGAACTTATTCAAACCGAAAGTGAAAAACACGCCTACGAATTAACCAAAGCAGCAATATTAAATGGTGCTGAGATAGTTGTTGCTGTTGGAGGAGACGGCACCATCAACGAAATCGGATCGGCATTAATAGGTAGTGCAGGAACCTTAGCCATTATACCTTATGGTTCTGGTAATGGTTTGGCCAGATCCTTAAAAATTCCAATGAACACTATTCAAGCTGTTAAATTAATTAATCAATTTAAAACGGCTAAAATTGATGCCGCAAAACTGAATGAACATTATTTTTTCAATATGTCGGGTATGGGATTTGATGCGCACATTAGTCATGTTTTTGCAAAGGATAAAAACAGAGGGTTGCTAGGATACGTTAAAGCTACTTTTAGTGAATTAAAAAATTACCGCAGTAAAAATTATGAAATTATTATTGATGGAAAAACACTAGAAGAAGAAGCTTTTATTTTAAGTGTGGCCAATTCTAGCCAATACGGAAACGAAGCCCACATAGCACCTCGGGCCGAATTACAAGACGGCTTATTAGATTTAGTAATTGTAAAACCATTCCCATTATACTTAATGCCACTGTTGGCGCTGCGAATGTTTTTGAAGACAGCCGATCAATCAAAATACTTAATTAGTTTACAAGGAAAATCGATATTAATTAATCGTAACAACAATGTAATTCATTTAGATGGAGAACCAAAATTGGTAAGCGAAAATATTAAAATTCAAATTTTAGCTAAGGCTATAAATGTAATTGTTCCTTAACATGTCAAAAAAAAATAGCAGTGGTGGCATTATGTATTCTACCAATCCAGATTTCGAATTTCAACAAGAATCGGAAGAAATAAGTAGTACACCAGCAAACAACCAACAAGATTTACGTGTACAATTAGATAAAAAGCAAAGAGCGGGCAAGGCGGTTACTTTAATTACCGGTTTTGTTGGTTTAGGCTCTGACTTGCTCGATTTGGGCAAAAAATTAAAATCGAAATGTGGCGTAGGGGGTACGGTAAAGGATGGCGAAATTATCATACAAGGAGATTTTAGAGAAAAAATCATTCAAATACTGCAAGCAGAAGGCTATAAAGTAAAAAGAATTGGCGGATAAACATTGTTTTTAGTAATTTGCGCCACCTATTTATGTATCTATTAACATCGAAAAACAGCATTAAATGAATAATGAATTTGGATTGAGAGCAAGCAATGCAAGTGTTGCTACTTTAGGATTAGAAAATGTTGCGGCTGCCTATTGGAATATGACACCCGCAGAATTAGTGGAAGAGGCAATTCTTAGAGGCGAAGGTAGACTAGTTGATTCTGGCGCATTAGCCGCAGACACTGGCGAGTTTACCGGAAGATCACCTAAAGACAGATTTATTGTTAAAGATGCCATTACCGAAAATACAGTTTGGTGGGGAGATGTAAACATTCCATTTGATAGCCAAAAATTTGATTTATTATACCATAGAGTTTGCGCCTATTTAGCAGGCAAAGAAATTTTTGTAAGAGATGCTTATGCTTGTGCGGATCCAAAATTCCGCACGAATATTCGTGTTGTTACTGAGCAAGCTTATCATAATATTTTTGCAAATAATTTATTTTTGCGTCCAAGTAAAGAAGAAGTATTAAACTTTTCGCCAGAGTGGACCATCGTTAACGCACCTGGTTTTAAAGCCGATCCGGCCATTGATGGAACACGCCAACACAATTTCGCCATTTTAAATTTTACCAAAAAAATTATTTTAATAGGTGGAACCGGTTATACAGGTGAAATTAAAAAAGGAATTTTCGGGGTATTAAATTTTGTTTTACCGCATGATAAAAATGTATTGTCGATGCATTGTTCGGCAAACATTGGCAAAGATGGCGACACGGCTATTTTCTTTGGTTTATCGGGTACAGGTAAAACTACATTATCTGCCGATCCAAACAGAGGTTTAATTGGCGATGATGAACATGGATGGGCAACCGATACAGTATTTAATTTAGAAGGTGGTTGTTATGCAAAATGTGTAGACTTAACCAAAGAAAAAGAACCAGAAATTTGGGAGGCTATTAAATTTGGCGCTTTACTAGAAAATATTGTTTGTTACGAGGAAACCAGCACGGTAGATTTTTCTAATATTTCTAAAACAGAAAACACGCGAGTTGCTTATCCAATCCACCACATAGTGAATGCGGTAGAACCTTCTATCGCAAGCAATCCTAAAAATATTTTCTTTTTAACCTGTGATGCATATGGCGTTTTGCCACCTATTGCTAAGTTAGATGCAGGCCAAGCGATGTATCATTTTATTTCTGGTTATACTGCAAAAGTAGCTGGAACAGAAGCAGGAGTTACCGAACCACAAATCACATTCTCTGCTTGTTTTGGAAAAGTATTTTTACCACTACATCCTGCAAAATATGCAGAAATGTTGGGCAATAAAATGAAAGAACACCAAGTAAATGTTTGGTTAGTAAATACCGGCTGGACCGGAGGTGCTTATGGTACTGGCTCAAGAATGAAATTAAGTTATACACGCGCAATGATTACAGCAGCATTGAACGGAGCACTTGCTGGCGTTGAGTTTGAGCAGCATCCAGTTTTTGGATTGCAAATGCCAACTACTTGCCCAAATGTGCCTTCAGAAATTTTAAATCCAAGAAACACTTGGGGCAGCGCAGCAGATTACGATCAAAAGGCAAATGAATTAGCCCAAAAATTTATCAAGAATTTCGAACAATATGCCGATGGTGTTTCTCCCGAAATAGTAGCAGCAGCACCAATCGTAAAATCATAAAAAAACAATCAAAATATAAAAAAGATGGCTTTAGAAACACAAGGAAAATTACATGAGATTTTTGATCCGCAACAAATTACAGAGCGATTCAAAAAAAGAGAATTTGTAGTGGAAATAGATGACAATGGATATTTACAACATGTAAAATTTCAATTGAATCAAGATAAATGCAGTTTAGTAGATGCTTATCAAATTGGCGACCAAATTAAAGTTTCTTTTAATTTAACAGGACGCCAGTTTACACGTAAAACAGGCGAATTAGATTATATCACTAATGTGGTTGCTTGGAGACTAGAGCGCGTAGGCGCAGGAGCTGGTGCAAGTGCATCCGCAGCACCCATGCCAACAGAACCACCCGCATTTAATATTGGAACTGCAGACGGAACAGATGATTCGCTTCCATTCTAAAAAGGAATTTTAGGCTTAAAACATTGGCTATCATTTACTTAACCTTAAACTAAAAGTTTTAGGTTAATTTTACATTAATAAATGATTTCATAATTTTTTTATCCCTAAAATATTCTATTTTTGTGTGCCTCTTAATACATTAAAAGGCAATTTTTATCTAAACAGTAACGTTAAATCTTAAAAATAAAAACTAATTAATAAAACAATGGCAAACGAAGCAAAAGTAGCTGCTGCTGCAAAAGTTGAAAAAGGGAATGGATTGAGTACTTTTTTCGCATCATTTACTATTCCACTATGTTTATTGGTGGGTATCTTAATTTTCACATTTGTGATGGGTGCGCCTTCAAACTTTGAAGGAAATGATCCAGCGAATCACCCAGTTCAAGAAGGTGCAGGACACGTATTAGGTTTGATCCACAAAGGTGGTTATATCGTACCTATTTTATTGTCATTGGTTTTAATGAACATTACTTTTTCTATTGAGCGTTTCTTAACAATTGGTAAAGCACAAGGAACAGGAAATGCAGAAGCATTTGTTAGAAAAATCAGAGCAAAATTAGACCAAAACGATATAGAAGGCGCAATTAAAGAGTGTGATGCACAAAGAGGTTCTGTTGCAAATGTTATGCGTTCTACGCTTTTAAAATACAAAGAAATGCAAGGCTTAACTACTATGCCTGTAGACCAAAGAATCATTTCAATTCAAAAAGAAATTGAAGAGTCGGTTACTTTAGAATTACCAGGTTTAGAGAAAAACTTAGTTGTTATTGCAACTATGGCTTCGGTTTCTACCTTAATCGCTTTATTAGGAACGGTATTGGGTATGATTAAAGCGTTCTCTGCATTAGCAACCGCTGGTTCTCCAGACTCTGTAGCTTTAGCAACCGGTATTTCTGAGGCCTTAATTAATACTGCTTTAGGTATTGGTAACTCTGCTATTGCAACAATTATGTATAATGTATTTACTAGTAAAATTGATGCAATTACTTATGCAATCGACGAAGCTGGTTACAGTATCGTACAAACATTTGCTGCTAAAAACAGATAATAATTGATAAGCAATATTTAAACATAAATAACAAATACAATGTCAAAAGTAAAGGTTCCTCGTAAGAGTACAGTAGTAGACATGACGGCAATGACCGACGTGGCATTCTTGCTGCTTACGTTCTTTATGTTGGCTACCAAGTTTAAACCTGATGAGCCTGTGACGGTGACAACACCTTCCTCGATCTCAGAAATAAAGTTACCAGAAACAGACATTTTATTATTAACGATAGATAAAGATTCGCGCGTGTTTTTTGCATTAGATGGAGAAGCGAACAGATTTGAATTGTTAGATAAAATGGCTACTAAATACCAATTAACATTTAACGACAAACAGAAAAAAGAATTCTCTTTATTGAGTTCATTTGGCGTGTCGATTAAAAATCTAGGGCAGTATTTAGACTTAGATGCAGAAGGCAGAAAAAAATTCGCACAAACTGGAATCCCTTCGGATTCTACCAACAACGAATTAGCTGATTGGGTATTGCAAGCACGTTTTACGAATAAGGCTTTAAGGGTTGCTGTTAAAGGCGATCAAAATGCAGGCTTTCCTGTAGTAAAGCAAGTGATCGCAACTTTGCAAGATAAAAAAGTAGACCGTTTCAACTTTATTACAAGCTTGGAAAAAGCTGAGAATTAATAATTCATAAAAAAAATTAGCGATGTCAGAGATAGAAAGTGGCGGCGGCGGTGGAGCCCATAAAGGCAAAAAGAAAGGTAAAAAAATGTCAACAAGGGTGGATTTTACACCCATGGTTGACTTAGGTTTTTTATTGATTACTTTTTTTATGTTAACCACTTCCATGAATAAGCCGCAAACCATGGAAATCAATATGCCAGTTAAGGATAAAAACTTAACCGAAGATCAACAAACTAAAGTAAAAGCATCCCAAACTTTGACGGTGTTGCTTACTAAAGAAAATAAAGTTGTTTATTATTTTGTTGATGAAAAAACTGGTGAGCCAGGCCTTACAACGGTTACAGACTATGGTAAAGATGGCATTCGTAAAGTTTTATTACAAGAAAATAAAATTAGAAATGCTAGCGTAGATTCCATTGGAATTTACAAAGAGCAATTACAAACCAATAAAATTACAGAAGAAGATTTCAGGGCAAAAGTATATGCCATCAAATCTTTTAAAGATGGTTTAATTGTGATTATTAAGGCAGACGATAATTCGAGATACGGAAATTTAGTTGACATCTTAGATGAAATGAATATCTGTAATGTTGGTCGTTATGCAATTGTAGATATTACGCCAATTGATTTAGCGTTATTAAGTAAAACCACATTATAATTCTATAAAAGAAATTAGCAAATGGCAGGTAAAATAGATTTATATGATGGCAAATGGATAGAGCTTGTATTCCGTGGTAGAAACCAGGAGTATGGTGCTTTTGAAATTCGTAAAAGTTATCCAAAACATGCTTTTTTTGGCATCGTTCTGGCAATAGTTGCTTTTACTTTGTCGGTAAGTGCACCATTAATTATTCGTTTAATATCCAATGCGCTTCCAGACGAGAAAATTGTAAAAGTAGACCAAACGAATGTTTTAGAGGATGTGCCGCCGGTTGATAAAAACCAACCAACGCCACCACCACCTCCACCACCACCTTTAAAGTCGACGATTAAATTTACCCCTCCGGTAATTAAACCAGACGATCAGGTGCCTGATGAACCACCTCCTATTCAAGATGAATTAAAAAAAGTGGATGCGGGTTTAACAACTGTTCAAGGTGATCCAAATGCAGAAGTAGATTTAAGTGGTTTAGATGGAGATATTACAGGTGAAGAAGCACCATTTATTTCGGTTGAGCAAATGCCAGAATTTCCAGGAGGAGGCGAAGGCGCTTTAATCGCATATATTGCAAAGAATACAAAATACCCAGCAATGGCTAGGGAAAATAATATTGAAGGAACTGTATTTATCTCTTTCGTAGTAGAAAAAGATGGTAGCGTTTCTGATGTAAAAATATTAAGAGGGATTGGCGGCGGTTGTGACGAAGAGGCTAAGCGTGTAATTAAAAACTTGCCAAACTTTGCACCTGGTAGACAAAACGGAAGACCAGTGCGTGTGCAGTTTAACGTGCCAGTGAAATTTAAATTGATGTAATAAAAATGAATAAACCAGCGGATTTATGGTCCATGCGAGAAAAAGTGATTTTCGTATTTGGAGTAATTATGTCGCTCGTTTATTTAGTAATCGGATTGAGTTTACTCAGCACAGGAAATTTCTTAGCTGAATATGATAAAATAGTAAAGATTGGAATAGGCTGTATTTTTATAGCCTATTCTTTTTTTAGATTGTGGCGATCTTTAAACAATTGGAAAAACAGTAACAATGAAGACGAAGCATAAATTTTTATTATTTGCCCTAATTGGAATCTGCTTTTCTGCTTGCTCAAATAATAAAGATAAAAACGGAAAAGAGCTCAGCACCACTACAACAGGTGAAGTAAAAATTGCAGCCGATGAAACTTTACTTTCTATTATCGATGCGCAAGAACAAGTTTTCGAAACCATTTATCCTAAAGCAAACATAAGCGCATCCTATTTGCCAGAGCTAGACATGATGGATTTGTTTATCAAAGACAGCATCTCTTTGGTGATTGCCGCAAGAGGCTTAAACTCTTCTGAAATAGCCTATTTTAAAGGGAAACACAGCTATACGCAAAATAAAATAGCAAGCGATGGCATTGCCTTAATTGTTAATAATCAAAACACCGATACTACTTTTACTTTAGCGCAAGTGCGTGAAATTATGCGCGGAAATTTTACAGATTGGAATACACTCGATAAAAAATCTACACTTGCAAAAATCAATCTTGTATTTGATAATAAGAACAGCGGAACCGTTAGATACATGGCCGAATTAGTAGGTCAAAAAGCGATACCGGGTTATGCATTAAAAACAAACGAAGAAGTGATTAAATATGTTAGCGAAAATAAAAATTCTTTAGGAATTGTGGGCGTAAATTGGATTAGCGACAAAGACGATCCAAAGGCCATGAAATTTAAAAGCGGTATTAATGTAGTGGGTGTTATGGGTGACCCAGGCGATTTGGGAGATGATTATTATTACCAACCCTACCAAGCATACTTTGCCACTAAACAATACCCTTTATTGCGCGAAATATACAGTATTAGTAGAGAGCCTAGGGCTGGCCTTGCCACTGGGTTTGCATCGTTTATATCAAGCGATAAAGGCCAAAAAATTATTTTAAAATCTGGCATATTGCCAGCCAATGCACCTATCAGAATTATACAAACAAATTAAAAAAATTAGCATGAATCGAAGTTTAAAAAATGCTTGGCTTATTGCCATAATAGTGGTTTCCACTTTTACAATTGTAAAGGCGCAAGAAGCAGTTAAAGGAATTAGGGCAATTGAAGTAGAGCAATTTGAAAAAGCAAAAAGAATTTTCAGCACATTAATTCTAGCAAATCCAAGCAATGCCGACAACTATTATTATTTAGGAAAAGCTTATTATAAGCAAGATAAAATTGATTCAGCCAAGTTTTATTTTCAACAAGGTTTGGCCGCAAACCCTAACTCCACTTTAAACATAGTAGGTTTGGGTTCGGTAGATTACGACTTAGGGAATATAACAGAAGCTAAAGTAAATTTTGACAAAGCAATTGCTATTTCATTAGGCAAAGATTTTCAAACCTTTATTAGCATTGGCGAAGTATACCGCGAATTAGGCTTGCGAAATTTCGAAGAAGCTTTAAATAATTTCTTAAAAGCAAAAGCAATTAATCCAAAGAGCCCCGAATTATTAGTAGCCATTGGCGATGTGTATATGGAACAAGCCAACGGGTCGGAAGCGGTTAAATATTACACAGAAGCACTTAAGTTAAACCCTAACTATGTGAACGCACACGTGCGTACAGGAAAGCTTTGGACGCGTTCGTTGAATTACGGGGAAGCGAAAATTGCTTTCGATAAAGCGATTAAAATAGACTCTACTTTTGCGCCAATTTATAGAGAATATGGTGAATTAGAATTAACCGCAAAACATTTCGAAAATGCGGTTGAAAATTATAAAAAATATTTAGCCTTGACCGATAAATCTTTGAATTCGCAATTGCGTTATGCTAAGTTTTTATTTTATGGAAAACAATTTCAAGAGTCTATCGATATCATCAAACAAATTGTAGCGAAAGATTCTAGCGATTATATTAACTACCGTTTATTAGGTTATTCTTCTTACGAGGTTAAAGATTACAAAGCTGGATTAACCGCTATGAATAAATTTTTCTCGATGAATCCGGCAAAAATTTTACCGCAAGATTACGCCTATTTAGGCAAGTTGCAAGTCAAAAATAAGTTAGACTCATTGGGTGTAAACACCATTACACGCGCCATTGCGCTCGATACCACCAGTAGAGATTTATACGGAGATTTATCGGATGCTTATTTCTCGATGAAGCAATATAAACTATCTGCAGAAACTTACGAATTAAAATTATTGAACATTAAACCAACTGCCATAGATTATTTTAATTTAGGTAGAAAATATTATTTCGGATTAGAATTTGCAAAATCAGATTCTGCTTTCGCAAAACTTTTGGAATTAAATGCAGCGTACAAACCAGCTTATTTATTTCGCGCTAGAAATAATGTGCAGTTAGATAATGTAGATAAAATCAATGATGGTTTGGCTAAACCGTTCTACGAAAAGTTTATTGAATTGACTATTGCAGATCCAAAGTTAGACCTAAAAAAATCGGGTAAAGAATTGATTGAGGCTTACAAGTATTTGGGAGACTATAACTACACTATTTTGAAAGACAATACTGCCGCAATTGGTAATTTCCAAAAAGTCATCGAAATTGATCCTAACGACAAAGACGCAAAATTGAATATTGAGGGATTAATTAAAGAGTCAAAGAAATAATCATTAAATTTATAGCCTAATTAACCAATAAAAATATGGGAAATTCATTTATACCAACCGATTACTTCCCAATCGTATTGCAATTTATTGCAGCAATAGGCTTTGTAGCGGTAACCATGTTGGCTACTCATTACATTGGCCCTAAGCGTAAAACAGCCGATAAACTAGCCAATTTTGAGTGTGGAATTGAGCAACAAGGCGATGCCAGGTCTCCCATTTCTGTGAAGTACTTTTTGGTTGCCATCTTGTTTGTATTGTTCGATGTAGAGGTTATATTTATGTACCCTTGGGCAGTCAATTTTAGAGAGTTTGGAATCACTGGTTTTCTAGAAATGTTCACCTTTGTTGGCTTCCTTTTAGCCGGCTTCTTTTACCTATTAAAAAAGGGTGCTTTAGACTGGGAATAATTAAGATATTTCTTGTCGCTAAATCCTTAAAAAGTAATATTTATTGTACATTTGACGCACATCTTCAGGTAAGATGTGCGTTTTGTTTTTAAGCATTTTTATGAGTGATATCAAAATTGTTTCGGCACCAGAAGGAATAGAAGGTGCAGGTTTTTTCGCAACGCGATTAGACAAAGTGGTAGGTCTTGCAAGATCACATTCATTATGGCCTTTACCGTTTGCAACTTCATGTTGCGGAATTGAGTTTATGGCTACCATGGGATCTCATTACGACTTCGCTAGATTTGGTTCTGAGCGTCCAAGTTTTTCACCTCGTCAAGCAGATTTATTAATGGTGATGGGAACCATCGCTAAAAAAATGGGTCCTGTTTTAAAACAAGTTTATTTACAAATGGCTGAACCACGCTGGGTAATTGCTGTTGGCGCATGTGCATCGTCTGGTGGTATCTTCGATACTTACAGTGTTATGCAAGGTATCGACGAAATTATTCCAGTAGATGTTTATGTACCTGGATGTCCGCCGCGCCCCGAAGCAATCATCGATGGCTTCAATCGCATTCAAGATTTAGTAAAATCTGAATCGAGACGCAGAAGAAACTCGCCAGAGTACCAAGCCCTCATGACTAATTACGGAATTAAATAAAATGGCAATAGCAACAGAAAAATTGATCGCAGATTTGCAGTCTACTTTTGGAACTGCATTGAGCAATTTTGAACAGCCTTATGGTTTGTTAACCTTTCAAACCAATAAAGACAGCATCATCCGGGTATTAAAATATTTAAATGAAAATGAAACCTATCGTTTTCATTTTTTAACAGATGTTTGCGGCGTTCATTATCCAGCAAGCAAAGAGTTAGCAGTTGTTTACCATGTACAAAGCATGGAAAACAATTTTCGCTTAAGAATTAAAGTATTTATTCCAGAATCAAATCCTAAAATTCCTACTGCAACTGTTTTATATGAATCTGCTAATTGGCAAGAGCGAGAAACCTATGATTTCTACGGAGTAATTTTTGAAGGACATCCAAATTTGGTTAGAATTTTAAATGTAGACGACATGGTTGCTTTTCCTATGAGAAAAGAACATCCACTAGAAGATCCAAACAGAATTGATAAAAACGACACTTATTTCGGTAGATAAAAAATTAACATAGAATTATGGCTCATATTCAACTTGGCAGCGATTCATTAGAAAAAGAAACCACAACTTTAAATCTTGGCCCAACACATCCTGCAACGCATGGGGTTTTCCAAAACGTTTTAGAAATGGACGGCGAAAGAATTGTTAGTGCTGTTTCTACTATAGGCTATATACACAGAGCATTTGAGAAGATTGCAGAGCATCGCCCCTATTATCAAATCACGCCTTTAACCGATAGACTCAACTATTGTTCGTCGCCCATTAATAATTTTGGCTGGCATTTAACAGTAGAGAAATTATTAAACATTGAAACGCCTAAGCGTGTAGATTACATGCGCATCATCATTATGGAATTAGCGAGAATTTCGGATCATTTAATTTGTAATGGAATTTTAGGAGTAGATACCGGCGCCTTCACGGGCTTCTTATATTTAATGCAAGAGCGCGAAAATATTTACGAAATTTACGAAGAAATTTGTGGCGCAAGATTGACTACCAATTTTGGTCGTGTGGGAGGTTTTGAAAGAGACTTCAACGACATTGCCATTTTAAAAACCAAAAAGTTTTTAGCCACCTTTCCTAAGGTGATGAGATCTTTCGAAGAGCTTTTTAACAGAAACAGAATATTTATTGACAGAACAGTTGGTGTTGGTGCTATTAGCGCGGAGAAGGCTTTAAACTATGGCTTTACAGGCCCATGTTTAAGAGCTACTGGTATAGACTATGATGTGCGTACGGCTAATCCATACAGTTCTTATCAAGAATTTGATTTTGAAATTCCGGTGGGAACCAACGGCGATACTTACGATAGGTATATGGTAAGGAACGAAGAAATTTGGCAGAGCTTAAGATTAATCGAACAAGCTTTAGCAAAAATGGAAAAAGAACCCAAAGGAATTTTCCATGCAGATGTACCCGCTTATTACTTACCCGAAAAACAAGATGTGTATTCCAACATGGAAGCACTCATTTATCATTTTAAAATTGTGATGGGTGAAGTGGATATGCCGAAAGGCGAATTATACCATGCAGTAGAAGGTGGAAATGGAGAGCTCGGATTTTATTTAATTTCTGAAGGCGGAAGATCGCCGTATCGACTGCATTTTAGAAGGCCATGTTTTATTATTTATCAAGCGTTCGCAGAAATAGCGAAAGGATCTTTGTTATCTGACGCGATTGTTACGATGAGTAGTTTGAATGTAATTGCAGGCGAATTAGACGCTTAATATATTTTTTAAAAGCATAAAAAATAAGTAAATGAATTTAGCATTTTCAGAAGAAGCATTAGCACTTTCAAAAGCGTTAATGAAAAGATATCCAGAAGGAAAACATAAATCGGCATTGATTCCAATCTTGCATATTGCTCAAGCAGAATTTAATGGTTGGTTAAGTTCGGATGCAATGGATTATGTTGCAAGTGTTATTGGTATTAAACCAATTGAAGTGTACGAGGTAGCCTCTTTTTATTCGATGTTTAATATGCAACCTGTTGGCAAATGTAGTTTAGAAGTTTGCCATACGGGTCCATGTGCAATTAATGGCGCAGAAAGTTTGATTAGCTATTTAGAAAATAAATTGAATATTAAACTTGGCCAAACTACCGCAGACGGCATGTTTACGCTAAAGGCAGTAGAATGTTTGGGCTCTTGTGGATCAGCACCGATGTTGCAGTGCGGGGTAAACTATTACGAAAACTTAACGAACGAAAAGGCAGACGACTTAATCAACAAATTAACTGCCGAAAACCGTTTACAATCATATACAGATATAAAATAATTTTAAATAGATGTTACGCGCAATTACGCTTCCTGCAAAATATCGTTTCTTAAATAAATTATTTAAGCAAGGCGAATTTGTGTTGTTAGATATTGGCGCAGGAAATCATTCGGCATCAAAAACAAAAAAGTGGTTTCCAAATTGCGAGTACCATGGGTTAGATTTAAATAAAAATTATAATAATGACGAAAACGATTTTAAACAAATGAAATCGTTTTACGAATTAAATTTAGAAGAATTAAATTTAGACATGGTTCCAAATGCACACTTCGATTTTATAATGATGGCTCATGTGATTGAACATTTGAAAAACGGAGAGGAAGTATTGGTAAAATTATTAGCAAAGCTCAAACCCGGAGGCTACTTATATGTGGAGTATCCTGGCATTCGATCTACTCGACTTCCAAGGATGAAGGGAACCTTGAATTTTTTCGACGATGATACCCATGTTAGGTTGTATTCGTTAACAGAATTGTATAATTTATTTTTAAAAAATAATACAGAAATTATTAAAGGCGGTACGCGAAGGTATATGCCAAATATTTTAATGATGCCATTGAAGGTAATTCATAATTTAATTAAATACGGAAAAATATTACCGAGTATTTTTTGGGATTTATTCGGTTTCGCAGAATTTATATTGATAAAGAAGAAATAAAATAATATGTCAGGCAAAATATTATTAGAACACATTGATGTTCCAGGAATAAACACTTTTGATACTTATCGAAAAATGGGTGGCTATCGTTCGGTCGAAAAGGCTTTGAAAACAATGTCTCCAGAGGATGTAGTAGAAGAGGTGAAGAAATCTGGTATGCGCGGAAGAGGTGGAGCGGGATTTCCTACGGGAATGAAATGGAGCTTTTTGGCTAAACCAGTAGGCGTGCCGCGTTATTTAGTTTGCAATGCAGACGAATCGGAGCCCGGCACTTTCAAAGACCGTTACTTAATGGAAAAAATTCCACATGGATTGATCGAAGGAATGATTACTTCGAGTTATGCATTGGGCGCTAACACTTCTTATATTTATATCAGAGGTGAGTATTTTTATATATTGAGGATTTTAGAAAAAGCAATTGCCGAAGCCTATGCCAATGGCTTTTTAGGAAAAAATATTTTAGGCTCGGGCTACGATTTAGATTTATATGTTCATCCTGGTGCAGGCGCATACATTTGCGGAGAAGAAACCGCATTATTAGAATCTTTAGAAGGCAAGAGAGGCAACCCAAGAGTGAAACCTCCATTCCCTGCAATAGCTGGTTTATATGCATGCCCAACGGTAGTAAATAATGTAGAAACCATTGCAGCTATTGCGCCCATTGTAAATATGGGTGGCGACGAATACGCAAAAATCGGAATTGGTAGAAGCACCGGAACAAAATTAATTTCGGCCAGTGGACACATCAACAATCCGGGCATTTACGAGATCGAATTAGGCTTACCCGTAGAAGAGTTTATTTACTCTGATAAATATTGTGGGGGCATTAAAAATAATAAAAAATTGAAGGCAGTTGTTGCAGGTGGATCATCGGTGCCAATTTTGCCAGCCAATTTAATTTTAAAAACCGCAAACAACGAAGAGCGATTAATGAGTTATGAATCACTTTCCGACGGAGGCTTTGTAAGTGGCACCATGCTTGGATCTGGTGGTTTTATTGTTTACGACGAAGACAGTTGCATTGTGCGTAATACTTGGAATTTTGCTCGCTTTTATCACCACGAATCATGCGGACAATGTTCTCCTTGTAGAGAAGGAACTGGATGGATGGAAAAAGTATTACATCGCATTGAATACGGTCACGGAAAATTAAGTGACATCGATTTATTAGTAGAGGTTTCTAAAAAAATTGAAGGCAATACGATTTGTCCATTAGGGGATGCAGCTGCATGGCCTGTGGCGAGCGCTATTCGTCATTTCCGCGAAGAGTTTGAATGGCACATTAAAGAAGCAACATTAAGTCAATCAAGAAATTTTGGATTACTTGCCGCTCACCCAGCGCTAGTAAAATAATTATTTTAATAAAATGGCAGATAAAATAAAAGTAACCATCGACGGACAGTCTGTTGAAGTAGAACCGGGAACCACCATATTAAATGCAGCGCGTCAAATAGGCGGCGACATTGTGCCTCCGGCTATGTGTTATTATTCAAAGCTAAAAGGTAGTGGCGGTAAATGCCGTACCTGTTTAGTAAAAGTGGCACAAGGTTCCGAAAAAGATCCTAGACCAATGCCTAAGTTAGTCGCTTCTTGTCAAACTCAAGTAATGGATGGTATGGTGGTAGAAAACACTACTTCTCCAGAAGTATTAGAGGCAAGAAAAGGTGTAGTAGAAATGTTATTGATAAACCATCCACTTGATTGTCCAGTTTGCGACCAGGCGGGCGAATGCGATTTGCAAAATTTATCATTCGAACACGGTGCTTCTAATTCTAGATACGAATTTGAAAGAAGAACTTTTGATAAAGTGGATATTGGAGATAAAATTCAATTGCACATGAATCGCTGTATCCTTTGCTATCGCTGCGTTTATACAGCCGATCAAATTACTGAAGGCAGGGTTCATGGTGTTTTAAATAGAGGAGATCAATCAGAAATATCTACTTATATCAGCGCTGCAATAGATAATGATTTTTCTGGAAACGTGATTGATGTTTGCCCAGTTGGCGCATTAACCGATAAAACATTTCGTTTTAAAAATAGGGTTTGGTTTACTAAACCAGTAGACGCACATAGAGATTGCGATCACGAAAAATGTTCGGGTAAGGTAGTTTTATGGTATAAAGGTGAAGATGTATTGCGTGTAACTGCGCGCAAAGATCAATACGGCGAAGTAGAATCTTTTATTTGCAATACCTGTAGATTTGAGAAAAAAGCAACAGCAGATTGGACTATAGAAGGACCAAGAAAAATCGAAGACACCTCGGTTATTTCTTCAAACCATTATGAAATGGCGCATCCGCTTCCTATTATCGAGAAAAACGAAGTATTAATTGAAGCGAATAAAAAAATGTTTCATAAAAAAATTAAATAAAAATGGACATCGCATTTATTATTGAAAAATTAATTTTAATCTCTGCCATCTTAGGTATTAGTTTGGTTATTGCTATGTATACTACCCTTGCAGAAAGAAAATTTGCAGGGTTTTTCCAAGACCGTGTAGGCCCTAACAGAGCCGGACCTTGGGGCTTATTGCAACCACTTGCCGATGGCGTAAAATTATTTACCAAAGAAGAAATTATTCCAACGCATGCCAACACATTTTTATTTGTACTCGGCCCATCGCTCAGTATGTTTACCGCTTGTATTACCACTGCGGTAATTCCTTGGGGCCAAGATTTATTTTTATTTGGCAGACAAGTTTCTTTACAAGTAGCAGATATTAATGTTGGCGTATTATATGTTTTTGGCGTTGTTTCATTAGGCGTATATGGCGTAATGATAGGTGGTTGGGCCTCTAACAATAAGTTTTCATTATTAGCAGCGGTTCGCTCTGCCTCTCAAAATATTTCTTACGAAATAGCAATGGGCTTATCTATCATCGCTTTATTAATGATGACAGGCACCTTAAGTTTAAGAGAAATTTCGGAGCAACAATCGGGTATGAACTGGAATATTTTTTATCAGCCATTAGGCTTTTTAATATTCATGATTTGTTCTTTTGCCGAAACCAACAGAACTCCTTTTGATTTACCAGAATGCGAAACCGAATTAGTAGGTGGACACCATACCGAATACTCTTCGATGAAATTAGGTTTTTATTTATTCGCAGAATACATCAACATGTTTGTGTCGTCTGCAATTATGGCTTCTCTATATTTTGGGGGTTATAATTATCCGTTCATGCATCTTATTAGCAATCCAAATGTTGCAGCATTAATAGGTGTTGCAGCCTTTTTTACCAAAATATTATTATTTATATTCTTCTTTATTTGGGTGAGATGGACTGTACCACGTTTCCGTTATGATCAATTGATGAAGTTAGGATGGAAAGTTTTAATTCCATTGGCAATTGTAAATATAGCTTTAACGGGAGCTGGCATTTTAATTTTTGGAAAATAATATTTTTAATCAAAAGCATTGACAAATATGAATTCGTTAACGAATCGAAAAAAAGTTTTAGTATCTAAGCAAATGAATTTTTGGGAGCGCATTTACCTTCCAGCAATTATCAATGGCTTAAGTATTACCATGAAACATTTCTTCAAAAAGAGAACCACCATTTATTATCCGGAAGAAAAAAGAACATTCTCCGAAAATTTTAGGGGCTTACATTCTTTAAAAAGAGATGAAAATGGCGCAGAGCGTTGCACTGCATGTGGCCTTTGTGCGCTTTCATGCCCAGCAGAAGCCATTACCATGACTGCTGCAGAACGCAAGCCTGGTGAGGAGCATTTATACCGCGAAGAAAAGTACGCTTCGGTTTACGAAATCAATATGTTACGTTGTATTTTTTGTGGCTTCTGCGAAGAAGCATGTCCTAAAGCGGCCATTTATTTAGATGGCGATATTGCAAAAGCAGGATACATAAGAGACGAGTTTATTTTCGGTAAGGATAAGTTAACCGAACCAGTTATTAAATAATCATTCAATAAAATAATATTCAATGGGTCATTCATTATTTTACTTATTATCGTTCATTACCTTATTTTTTGCTTTACTAGTGGTATTCGCAAAAAATCCTATACACAGCTCATTGTATATGGTGATGACATTTTTTACAATCACCTGTCATTATTTAATTTTAAATGCACAGTTTTTAGCCATCGTAAACTTTATTGTTTACATGGGTGCTATTATGGTATTGATACTTTTCTCTATCATGTTTTTAAATTTAAATCAAGCTACCGAGCCTCAAAAATCTAGCCTTTTAAAATTCGCCGGTGTAATTTCTGCAGGCTTATTAATGCTTACGCTGGTTGGCGCTATTGTAAAAACAGGCGGAGGCGATGTGCCTTTTGAATTAATCAAACCAGATATTGGATTGGTTAAAAATTTAGGCAGAGTTTTATTCAACGAATTTTTATTGCCATTTGAAATAGCATCGGTATTATTATTGTCTGCTATGGTTGGCGCAGTATTATTAGCTAAAAAAGAAATTAACTAATGGGAACACTAACACAAACAATTCAAGCAGTACCAATTAATCATTATATTTTATTATCCTCTTTGTTATTTACCATTGGCGTAATGGGTGTATTGGTTAGAAGAAATGCGATTGTAATTTTTATGTCAATCGAATTAATGTTAAATGCAGTAAATATTTTATTGGCCGCTTTTTCTGCATATAGAGGTGATGCAAGCGGTCAGGTATTTGTATTTTTTATTATGGCAGTAGCTGCCGCAGAAGTGGCGGTAGGCTTGGCTATCATTGTAATGATATACAGAAACACCAGATCAATCGATATTAATATTTTAAATAAATTAAAAGGATAGGTTAATTCAGCAAATCATATTATGTTAAAATTAGTAGGCTTAATTCCATTATTTCCATTGCTAGGATTTTTAATCAATGGCATTGCAAATAAGCGTATGCCCAAAGCATGGGTAGGAATAATAGGTAGCGCATCCATTTTCTTTTCGTTCTTGATTAGTTTGGGTATTTTTCTGAGCACACCCAACGGTGAGGTAAACACCTTTGATTTATTTAGCTGGATAAATGTTGCCGGATTGCAAATCCCATTTTCTTTTTTAATAGATCCATTATCGATGATCATGTTGTTGATCATTACCGGTGTAGGATTTTTAATTCATGTGTACTCGATTGGCTACATGCAACACGATGAGAGCTTTGCAAGGTATTTTGCTTACCTCAATTTATTCGTGTTTTTCATGTTATTATTGGTATTAGGATCTAACTATGCCATTATGTTTATTGGTTGGGAAGGTGTTGGATTGTGTTCTTATTTATTGATTGGATTTTGGTTTAAAAATATCGCCTATAACAATGCAGCTAAAAAAGCATTCATCATGAATCGCATTGGCGACCTTGGTTTCTTATTAGGTTTGTTTTTAATTTATACAACATTTGGTACTGTTAACTATAAATCGGTGATGGTACAAGCTGCTGGTTTTACCACAGGCGATGTAATCATAACTGCTATTGCTTTATTATTGTTTATAGGTGCAATGGGTAAGAGTGCGCAACTACCATTATATACTTGGTTGCCAGATGCAATGGCAGGACCAACACCTGTTTCGGCTTTGATCCATGCAGCTACCATGGTAACTGCAGGCATCTATATGATTGCACGCTCTAGTTTATTATATGTGCTTTCGCCAATTGCTATGCAAACCATCACCATTGTGGGTATGCTTACCGCAATTGTAGCAGCTATTATTGCCTTAACCCAAACAGACATTAAAAAAGTTTTGGCTTATTCAACGGTGAGTCAATTAGGTTATATGTTTGTGGCTTTAGGTGTAGGCTCTTTTACTGGCGCTGTTTTTCATTTAATGACTCATGCATTTTTTAAAGCCTTATTATTCTTAGGCGCTGGAAGTGTTATACACGCTATGTCTGGCGAACAGGATATGCGTAATATGGGTGGATTAAAGAAAAAATTACCGATCACATTTTTAACTATTTTAATAGGCACATTAGCCATTTCGGGTTTACCTCCATTTGCAGGTTTCTTTTCGAAAGACGAAATATTAGCGGCAACATTTAATTATTCTCCAATCGTATTTTCGGTAATGGCCATTACTTCTGTCTTAACAGCTTTCTATATGTTTAGAATGTTATTCTTAACTTTTTATAGTTCGTTTAGAGGCAGCAGCGAACAAGCAAAAAACTTGCACGAAAGCCCTAAAAACATGACCATTCCATTAATTGTATTGGCTGTGTGCTCCACATTTGCAGGCTTTTTAGGCTTACCAGAAGTTTTTTCTGAACATCATTTATTAAAATCATTTTTAGCGCCGGTCTTTATTTTATCTGATGCTAAAATGCTGATAGATGCTCCGTCGCATGCAGTAGAATACGGCATCATGATCGGATCTTTAATCGCGGTATTAGCGGTAGCGTATTATGCTTTTATTCGATACAGCAAAAAAGTTTATTTATTGCCATCACAAGAAGAAGCACTTTCGGTTTGGCAAAAAATATCTTATAACAAATTTTATTTAGATGAAATTTACTTCGCCTTAATTACTAATCCAATTAATAAATTGGCAGTTTATTTACACCAAATTGTAGATAGAGCTGGCATAGATGGCCTCGTGAATGGTGCAGGTAGACTGGCTTTGGCTGGATCTAAAAGAGTTAAAACATTACAAACAGGCTATACCGGATTTTATATTTTTGCCATGGTCCTTGGAATTTTATTCATCATGTTGTTAAACTTTTTTATTTAATATTCGATAAATGATTACGCTACTACTTTTATTATTTCCAGCTTTAGCATCATTGGCTTTGTTAGTATTAAATACTAAAGATGCAAAACGCGCAGCAATGCTTTTTTCGATAGTAGAATTAGCCGTTGCATTATATGCATTGCTAAACTTTCAAAAAGACGCAACCACACAATTTTTATTAGATACTGCTTGGGTAAGTTCTTTAGGCATTCATTTTAAAATTGGCATTGACGGCATTAGTATGTTAATGGTCATGCTTACCACCGCCTTATTTCCATTGATTATCCTGTCGACCTTTAATAAAACTTACACCGCAGAAAAATCTTTTTATGCATTGATGTTGTTTATGCAAGCGGGATTAATTGGTGTCTTTGTTTCCCTTGATGCATTTTTATTTTACACTTGTTGGGAAGCAGCATTAATTCCTGTTTATTTTATTGCAGCAATTTGGGGTGGTGCAGATAGGATACAAGCAACCTTAAAGTTTTTTGTGTATACTATTTTAGGTAGCTTACTCATGTTAGCTGCTATCATTTATATTTATTTACAAACACCCGGAACACATTCCTTCGATATCAATGTATTCTATCAAACTGTTTTAAACAACTCAGCACAAGGCTATTTATTTTGGGCTTTCTTTATAGCATTTGCTATTAAAATGCCCGTTTTCCCATTCCATACATGGCAACCAGATACCTATACAGAAGCGCCAACGCCAGCAACCATGCTACTTTCGGCTATTATGTTAAAGATGGGTGTTTATGGTGTTATTAGATGGATGATTCCTATTGTTCCGCAAGGATTTCAAGAATGGTCGTCGTTAGCAATTACTTTATCGGTTATTGGAATTGTATACGCATCTATCATTGCATTCAATCAAAAAGATTTAAAAAGATTAATTGCTTACTCATCTATTGCCCACGTTGGGTTAATTGCCGCAGGTGTTTTTGTGTTTAATGCACAAGCATTACAAGGCGCCATGATTCAAATGTTGAGTCACGGTGTCAATGTTTTTGCATTGTTTTACATCATCTATTTAATTGAATCACGTACCGATACTAGACAAATGAATTTATTAGGAGGCATTGTGCATTCGGCACCTAAGCTGGCCATTACCTTCACCATTATTATGATGGGGTCTATTGCATTACCTTTAACCAATGGCTTTGTAGGCGAGTTCTTATTACTTATGGGCTTGTATCAATACAGCGCGATCGCCACCACATTTGCTGGCTTAACCATTATTTTAGGTGCAGTGTATATGTTAAGAATGTACCAAAGAGTTATGTTAGGCGAAGCAAATACCTTAACGAATTCTTTCAAAGATATTCAAGGAAACGAAAAAACTATTTTATATATTGTTGTACTTTTAGTGGTAGTTATGGGAGTTATGCCAAATACTATTTTAAGTATTTCGGATGCAGCTATTCAAAATTTAATCTCGATTGTCAATTCAAAGTTGGTTTGAGTAACTAAATTAATTTAATTTTTTTTATAAATGAACAGTATAATTATCATCACCATACTTGCAGTTGTGCTGCTATTTTTGGGTGTTTACAAAAAAGCATCGGCTCTTTTACCTGTAGCAGTTATAGGGCTTTTAGGCGCCTTGGCTTCGCAAATTGCTACTTGGAATACCAATTTGTATTATTTCAATCAAATGGTTTTGTTTGATAATTTCTCCATTGTTTTTTCGAGCCTTACCATTATTACGACTATACTTATTATTATTTTATCAAAAGGGTATTTCGAAAAAATTAGCAATGATGTTGCAGAGTATTTAGCACTTATTTTATTTGCATTGGTTGGTGTATTGTGCATGGTGTCGTTTCAAAACTTAACCATGTTATTTATTGGTGTTGAAATCATGTCCATCAGCATGTATGCTTTAGCGGGTATTCGTAAAAAAGATTTGGCATCGAACGAAGCCGCTTTAAAATATTTTTTAATGGGTTCGTTTGCTACTGCATTTTTAATGTTTGGTATTGCTTTGATATACGGTTTTACGGGCACCTTTAACTTAGATCAAATAGCAGCTGCAATAGGGATGAGCAATGGGGTTATTGCACCGCTATTTTATACAGGCATCTTATTTATTTTAGTAGGCATGCTATTTAAAATTTCTGCTGCACCATTTCATTTTTGGGCACCTGATGTATATGAAGGTGCACCTTCGTTAATTACTTTGTTTATGTCTACGGTTGTCAAAACCGCAAGTTTTGCAGCGTTCATTCGTTTATTTATCACCTGCTTTGCCTCTTTATCAACTTATTTAACTCCTACACTTTGGATCATTTCCTTGTTAACTATTAGCATTGGAAATCTTTCGGCATTAAAACAACATTCGTTCAAGCGCATGTTGGCCTATTCTAGTATTTCACATGCAGGTTATATGTTGTTAGCCATTTTGGCGATTGGTCCAAATTCTAGCAAAGCAATTTTCTTATACGCAAGTGCTTATTCCATTGCTTCCATTACCGCATTTGCTATTTTTATTAAGGTGAAAGAAATTGTAAAGTCGGATAGTTTCGAGGCTTTCAATGGTTTGGGTAAAAGAAACCCGGGCATGGCACTGGCATTAACCATTGCGATGTGTTCTTTGGCAGGCATTCCTTTAACAGCCGGCTTTTTTGGTAAGTTTTACATCTTCACTAATGCCATGGCTCAAAATTATTATGGCTTAGTATTGTTGGCAATTATCAATGCTGTTATTGGAATTTGGTATTACTTCAAAGTAATTATTGCTATGTATATGAAACAAAGCTTAGACAACAGCCCTATAGATGCTAGAGGAAATATGGCATTGGTGTTATTTATCACTACCATGGCAACTATTATTCTGGGTATTTTCCCTTCAATATTATCAACCTTATTTTAAATTTCTTATTTTTCAGAAGAAATACTGCTATGGAAAATGTAATTGAATTTGTCAAGACCCTATTGCACCCGCAAAGCATCATTCATTACGGGGGCTTGTCTTTACTGCTTTTTGTAGTATTTGCAGAAACTGGTTTATTTTTCGGATTCTTTTTACCTGGCGATTCTTTATTGTTTGTTGCTGGCTTATTATGCGGCACTCCCATTTTTGATGTACATATTATTACCCTTTTATTTAGCGTATCGATTGCAGGAATATTTGGGAATTTTGTGGGGTATTATTTTGGCAAAAAAACAGGGCCAGTTATTTTTAGCAGAGACGATTCTTTTTTCTTTAAGAAAAAGCACGCCATTTATGCTAGGGATTTTTACGAAAAACATGGAGGCTCTGCCATTATAATGGCTAGGTTTATTCCAATTGTAAGAACCTTTGTACCCATCATGGCAGGCGTAGTAGCTTTAGATTTTAAAAAATTTATTTGGTATAATATCATAGGCTGTATTTCTTGGGTTTTTTCAATGACATTAGCTGGATACTTCTTAGGCCGGGCCTTTCCAGACATTCAGAAGAAATTAGAATATGTTGTTATACTGATTATTTTAATTAGCATGATACCTGTTGTTTTAACTTTCCTCAAACAAAAAAGAGCCAACAATCAATCAAATAATTGATTTGATTTAACTATAACTTATGTTATTCGATATTTTTCTTACACTTTTATTAGTAGTGCTCAACGGTTTTTTTGTTGCTGCAGAATTTGCCATTGTTAAAGTGCGCTATTCTCAAGTAGAGATTAAAGCCAAAACCGGAAATCAAAGCGCAAAAATTGCTAAGCACATTTTACAAAACCTAGATGGTTATTTATCTGCGACACAATTGGGTATTACTTTAGCTTCTTTAGGCTTGGGTTGGATTGGAGAATCGGTTGTAACAGAAGTTATTTTAGGGGCCCTTTCGTTATTTGGCATTGCTATTTCGCCCGAGCTGGCGCATCAAATAGCACTTCCTGTTGCATTTGGAACCATTACCATTTTGCATATCGTATTTGGAGAACTAGCACCAAAATCAATTGCCATACAAAGACCAGTAACCACCACCTTTGCATTAGCCATTCCTTTAAATATTTTCTATTACATTTTTAGACCTTTTATTTGGGTGCTTAACGGACTTGCTAATATTATTTTAAAGAAAATAGGAGTCTCTGCAATTCATGGACACGAAGTACATACTTCCGAAGAATTACAATTATTATTAGATCAAGGAAAAGAAAGTGGCGCGTTAGATTCATCGGAACACGAATTAATAAAAAATGTTTTTGATTTTAACGACCGTACTGTTAAAAAAATTATGGTACCCCGTACCGCAATATTAGCTATCAATATTGATAGTCCATATGCGGAGTTTGTGAGTGCGGTTATCAACGAAGGCTATACCCGTATGCCAGTGTATAAAGGCAACATAGACGAAATCATTGGATTTATACACGTCAAAGATTTATTAATGAAAGAACTAAAAGATCAAACCGTTTCTTTAAGCGATATGATCCGTCCGGTTTATTTTATTCCTGAATCTAAAAAAATCGCAGATTTACTTTCGGAAATGCGCAAGAAAAAAAATCCACATATTGCCATTGTATTAGATGAGTTTGGTGGAACAGCGGGCTTAGTAACTATGGAAGATATTATCGAAGAATTAGTTGGCGAAATTCAAGACGAGCACGATGAAGAAAAACCAAAAGTAATTAGCCTAAGCGAAAACGAGTTTATGGTAGACGCACATTCTGCAATCAGCGATGTAAATGAGTTTATCCCCATTCCTTTACCCGAACATGACGAGTACGATTCGGTTGCGGGCTTAATGAATGTTATTTTTGATAAAATCCCTGAAATAGGCGAAGAGATTGAATTTGAAGGCTATCATTTTACCATTATTCAAAAAAGAAAAAACAATATTGAATCTGTAAAAATGACATTATTACCTAAATCAAACCAAGCAGAAAATTAATATTGCCCATGCATTTATTTTATACACCCACAATTAATGCAGATATTTTTACTTTAAATGAAGAAGAAAGTAAACATTGTAATCGTGTATTGCGATTAACAACTGGTGATCTTATTTATTTAGTAGATGGTGTAGGTGGCTTTTTCGAAACTAAAATTATTGATGCGCATCCAAAGCGCTGTACGGTGCAAGTTTTAAATGTTACACGCGCATACGAAAAGCGCAGCAATTACTTACATGTAGCCATTGCTCCAACAAAAAATATAGAAAGACTAGAATGGTTTTTAGAAAAAGCAACCGAAATTGGCATCGACGAAATTACCCCAATTTTATGCGATCATTCGGAAAGAAAAGATATTAAAGTAGAACGACTCAATAAAATTATAGAGTCGGCTATGAAGCAAAGCTTAAAAGCGTATCATCCAATATTGCACGAGCTTACGCCCTTCTCGAAATTTATTACACAGCCTTTTGCAGCTGACATGCTTAAACACATTGCCTATTGCGGCGAATCAACAAAGCAATCTTTTGCTTTACAAATTAAACAACAACCCTTGTCTAATCTAATACTCATTGGTCCAGAAGGAGATTTTTCTACTAAAGAAATAATGGCTGCCTCGGCGCAACATTTTCAAATAGTTACTTTAGGAAATGCCAGATTAAGAACAGAAACAGCTGCCATTGCAGCCACAGTTATTGCAAATAATTATTAAAATGAAAAAGCAGCCTATCTTTATTTTATTTTTAGTGCTCCTGTTTGTTTTCTATATAAGCATTAGTTTTATTGCTGCTAATACAAGCTCATCGGATATTAAAATTGCGCGGTTAAAATATAATGGAGGAGGTGATTGGTATTCGAGTAGAACTGCTTTAAGCAACCTCATTCAATATTGTAATAAAAATTTAAACACCAATATTGCTAAAGAAGAAAGCGTAGTAGAACCGGGCGCTTCCGAACTATTTAATTATCCGTATATTTTTGCAACTGGGCATGGCAATATTACTTTTAATAACCAAGAAGCAAGTAACCTGCGCAACTATTTGATGGCAGGCGGTTTTATCCATTTTTGTGATAATTACGGAATGGATCCATTTATTCGCAATGCGATGAAAAAAGTATTTCCAGAGTTAGCCTTTGTAGAATTGCCATTTAATTACCCAATTTATCATCAAAAGTTTAACTTTACGAATGGCTTACCAAAAATTCACGAACATGATGGCAAACGTGCACAAGGGTTTGGTTTAATTTACCAAGGCAGGTTGGTTTGTTTTTACGATTACGAAAGCGATTTAGGCAATGGCTGGGAAGATTTGGGTACTTACCCTTCGGACACCGAAGAAACACGCGAGAAGGCTTTAAAAATGGGAGCAAATATTATACAATACGTATTTACTAAATAGTTTTTAAGATGATTCATATAACCGCTAATAATCAATTTACTTTTGAGTTAAACGGAAGTAAAAACGATTTAACCATTACTGGAAACGAATCCAACATTCAATTTGAAAAAATTGCAGACAATCATTTCAGTATTTTAATTGGTACAAAATCTTATAACGCAGAGCTAATTCATTTAGACGCTGCAAGTAAAACGGCTTGCATTAAAGTAAATGGAAACAAATACGATTTAGTACTGAAAGACCAATACGACGATTTATTAAAATCATTAGGCATAGATGCAGGTGCTGCTAAAAAGATAAACGACATCAAGGCGCCCATGCCTGGCTTAGTGTTGAAGGTATTAGTAAAAGATGGCGATGTAATTAAAAAAGGAGATAATCTTTTGGTATTAGAAGCAATGAAAATGGAAAACAGTATCAAAGCAACAGCCGACGCAACCATTAAAGCAGTAAAAATTATTGCTGGTGATAAAGTAGAAAAAAATCAGGTTATGATTTTATTGGCGTAAAACTTGTTCTATAAAATGAGTGATAACTTTAGGCATCAATAATATAGTTAATACCACGCCGGCCAAAGCTCCCCAAAAATGTGCATCATGATTGATATGATCTGCTGCTTTTTTAGCCGCTACATAACAATAGCTCAAATACAACCCTGCAAATATATAGGCTGGAATACCTATAGGTATTATAAAAAGATAAATCTTTGTTAAGGGTAAAAATAAGATGTAGCTAAAAAGCACAGCCGATATTGCGCCCGAAGCCCCTAAACTATAATAACCAGTATTGTTTTTATATTTTATAATGGTACTGATGTCACTTAAAAATAATCCGCCAAAATAAACAACTGCAAATTGCCAATGTCCAATTATTCTTTCTAACTCAAATGCAAAAAAGAAGAAAGTAAAACTGTTAAACAATAAATGATTCCAATCGGCATGTGCAAATCCACTACTCAGCAAGCCAAGTAATTTTCTGTTGCGGTGAATACTAAATGGATGAAGCATTAATTTACGCAACAACATGGGGTTGGCGTAAAACGCATAAATAGAAGTAGATAAGATAAAAAGGAAAACTACAGTAGCAACTGGGCTTTGCGATATTATTTCCATGTGTAATCAGATTTATTTTCGATGCGATAAATAGGATAACGCAAATAACTTTAATAATAAATGCGGAGTACCACTCTTCTATTGAAAGCCCTGTTTTTATCTATTGGCTTGCCTATGGCATCTTTGTTTGGTTTAATAGGCTTAGTGTCGCCATATCCAGAAGCCTTAAGCCTTGCGGGCTCAACGCCTCTGTCAATTAAATATTGAATGGTATGGGAAGCCCTAGAGGTGCTGAGTTCCCAATTGGATTTATAGAAATCGTTTGAAATAGGCACGTCATCTGTATGACCTTCCACATCAATTTTAAAATTTTTAATATCAGAACTGGTAATGGCGCTCACCACTCTATCGACAACACTTTTACCATCGTCTAATAAATCTGCTTCGCCCGAATTAAACATACCCTTGCTCAGTACATTCATTTTAATACCATCGGCATCTAATTTAATATCTACCAAACTGTCTGCTTTTTCTTGCACCAGCACAGAGTCTAACGTTTCTTTAATTTGTGCTAAAGTAGATTTTACTTCTTTTTGATTTAGTTTTTCTTTTACCGAATTGTTTACTTCAGACCAAGCGGTTTGGTCGATAGTAGATACAGAAACAATCAATACGAAAAAGGCCAATAAATTGGTAATGGTATCGGCGTAAGTAATCAGCCAATTCTCATTTTCTTCTTCGAAATGAATTTTTTTTCTGGCCATTCCGCTTACTTTTTATTCTCAGCTTTTAATTGCTTGATAGTATACGAGCGATCTAAATAGGTCTGTAATTTATCCTTGATAAATAGCGGTGATTTGTTTTCGGCAATGAGTTGCACGCCTTCTAACATTAACTCTTCGCGAATTTTGTTGTAATCGGCATTCAACATAATTTTTTTAGAAACCGGGTAAAAGAATAAATGGGTAAATGTTACACCATATAAAGTAACCAATAAACCTGTTGCTAAACCTGGTCCAATTTTAGAGGGATCGTCTAAGCTCGAAAGCATATAAACCAACCCAAACAAGGTACCAAACATACCAAAAGCTGGACCAGAATTGCCCATATTTTTTAATACTTCCGAAATCTTGTGGCTGTTCGAATAGTTTTCGTCTATACTGGTTTCGCCAATTACTCTAACCTCGTCTATCGAATAGTTTGTACTGATCAAAGAAAACAAATAAGAAGTAAAATCGTGTTTTTGCTTATCTTGAATGGTACGTAAAAACTCTAATCTGTTGGTCTTATATTCGTTACTCCAAGCAACAATAGATTCAATATCTTTTTGTAAAACTTTTTGCGTGTTTATGGACTGGTGAAAAGTTTGACTCATTTTGGCAAATGCCGAACGCATGAGTTTACTTGGATAAATTATAAATGCGTTAGCTAGCAAACCACCCATTACAATTAAAAAACTGGGTAAGTCTAAAAACCGGTTGATAAATAAATATGGAAAATATTCTTTTAATGGAATAATGCCAATGATATCGAGGATACCCGTCATTAATAAACTTAAAGAAAAAATTATCCAAAAAAACGATAGTATGGAAAACCTCATTTGCGAATATATTTTTGATTAATAACAGGAACTTTAAAATCTTTGTCTATTATTTTAGCCTGCTCCCAAACGCGTTTAGCTAATTCAACTTCACCTTTGGTAAAGTACACACTGCCTTTTAAGCCTAGGGCATCAGATGATTCGCCATAAAACATAGAGCTATCTATATAAGCTAAAGAAATATCGTAAGTTTTTTTCGAATAAGCGTCTTGCGCTAAACGGTAAAAACGCAACATTTTGTTGGCATCGATTTTTTTAATGGGTTCTTTATCTGCTTTTGCTAAGGGAGCTTTTGTGTCTTTTTTAACAATCGTATCTTCGGGGCTCATTAAATTACTTTGTAAATCCTTCCCGTTAAATTCTAAATAAAATTCTTGTTCATTTACATCTAAAGTCAAATCTACTGCAGAGTTTTGGTTTTTGTATTTAATTTTTAAGCGCGCTTTAGTGGTATCCACTTTTTGAAAAGGATTAGCTTGGCCAAAAGCTACTCCGCCCAATAAAAAAAATGCGACTATAAAACAAAAGGTGTTGGTATAAAATTTCATCCTCATCTTTAATTAAAATTTATAAGATAAATAAAGCGCGTAATTTAAATTATTTAAAGTAACAGAAGCGGTTTCTTTTTTAAATACCGCCGGATATAAACCATAGGTAGCCTGAGCACCAAAGCCAAAGCTTTTGGTAAGGTTTAGGTTGAAAGCCATAGCGGCATTCACATATACCTTATTATAGAAAGAAACGCCTCCACTATATTGATATTCTAGCCAATAGCTTGTAGACCTTTGTTTGGGTGCAAAATATTTCGAACCTCTTAATCCAACCGATGGAATTAATGCTGTTCCTAACATGGTACCAATCGAAGCATTGGTAGTAGCAAATTCAAAATTATAATAATTCAGTCTTGCATATAAACCAAAGAAAGCGCTTTTATCTGGCAAAGTATTTTGATCGTATATAAATTCTACAAAATTGGAAGTCGACATCGATTTCACAATATATATTTTACTGTTTTCGATATAATTATTTATACCATTAAATGCAACCCCAACGTTTAACTGCTTGCGCGCTTTAAATGTAGATTCTTTTAATCGGGTATATAATGTTTCGTTCCAAAGCACTTCTCTGCTTACGGCATTTACAAATCTAATATTCATCACAAAGCCATTCGTGCTATCAAAAAACAAACTGCAGTCTACTAAACTTTGCACACCATATTTTTTACAAACCGCATCTAGTGCATCGGGGTTTTGTCTATAGGTACTGATATTACTTTGGTTATCAATTTTAATTAATGAATCGTTACCATCAATTTTTAATATCATTTTTTTCTCGAACTCTGGAACAGAAATTACGCTGAAAGCTTTTTTCTTCAATACATCTTCTAGTTGTAAGCGCAATAATTTTTGTGTGATGATAATTGGCTTGTCTGATTTCGAAGTAACGTCAAATAGTGCAATTCTTCTTGCAGAAAAGGGGATATCGTTAACCGACGCGCCTACATTAAGCAATAGCTCTTCGTATTCTGTCAACATGGTTTGCACATCGTATTTTTGCGACCAAGCAAGTTCTGTACTTAATAATATAAGCAGTATAACTAAGTGTTTAACTAATTTCATGCAGTAAGTTTCCCTTTCAGTTTGTCTAGAATTATTTTTCTAGCTTTTTCGATTTCTTCTAAAGCTAAATCTTTATTGTAATCTATTTCTGATTTGATTAATAATTGCTCACGTTTAGGACGAAGGTTAACGAGTTTTTCGACAATTGATTCGTCGGCATTAATTAAAGCTCGGGCAATAATAACAGATTCTACCTCTTCTAATGCACGTTGTAAGAATATATCTTCTTGCTCAAAAATTTCTTCGAATGTAATAAAGCGCTCTTTAATTTTTCTAGCCAAGTCTAAATCGTAACCAGCTAATTCGTCGATGTATTTTTTCTGTTCGCCAGTTGGCAAAGTATCTAATAAGCCGGTGATGGTTTTTAAACCATCTAAGCTCACATATTTCATATCGTTCATAGCCATTGCTTTGGCAGAAAAATAAGAGGCAATTTCTTTATATACCGCTACCGACAAATCGTTAATACTACTCATCTTTTGAAGAATGATAGATTGTTTAGTGCTATCAAAATCGCGGATAATTCCCATGCTTCTTTTCGGTGGCAATTGCGCTAAAACAATTGCAGCAAGTTCTTCGCTTTCTTCTTTAATCAAGAACATTACTTGTTGTTCGTTTAATTGGTTTAAGAAATGAAAAATATCTCTTTCTTTTGTTTTAGGTGCAGATTGTAAAGTATTAATCTCTTTTTTAAATTCTTCAATTTGTTTCAATTGCTCTTCCGGAACAATAGTAGGGGTATCATCTAAAGATATTTCTACATAATTGTAATTGTCTTTAGATAAATGTGAATTTAAAAAAGGCAATAATTTTGGATTGGTTGCTTTTAAAATATTGACAATTTTTTGTAAGCCTTTGCGTTCGTCTTCTTCCACCCAATTATTAAACAAGTCTGCTACTTTAGCTTTATTACTAATAAATTCTTTGGTAACATAAGAGCGCATTTCTGCAAGTCTCGCAAATTGTTCTAAGTTTTCCTCTTGGTTATTTATAGCTGGACTTTTCTGCGCCGTTTCTAATTGTTCTACTTTACTATGTAAAATTTGTAGCGCTTCTTCAGCTTTCGTGTTTTTCTTTGGCTTTAACAATAAGTAAAGCAATACAAAAGCAAACACCATTATAATTAACAAAATAGCTAAGTAAGGTAGAAAAGCAGAAAGGCTTAAACCTTTGTCTGCTGGAGCTGTTGGCTCCGGTTTGCTGTTTTGAGGAAATGTTTGAGGGGGCTGTTGTTGTTGCGGTTGCGGCATCATTTGCGGAGGCATTTGACTTAAAGCTGCAACATTGGCACCTGCCTTTTGAAAATCTTGATATGCATTTGGCGATGGCGGAAAAACTTGCGACTGAACAATTAGTCGGTCGCCATTGGCCGCATCTAATGGAATAGCGTTTCTGATTAATTGATCTATAAAACCTAGTGCATTAGAATCGTAGCAAGTGTCCATTACTACCAACACTGTTTTTTGTTTACCACTACCAATATTGAAAGGCGCGTAAACACCTTCGTCATTGGTCACTACATTTGAACCATCCATTACACCTGGTAAATAATCGATAGACATGGTAGTGTCTAAGACTGGCACCACCGAATCCATTACAAATTGTGGCGATTTAATTTTTACATCAACCAAAAAGTTAGTGCCTTTTAAATAAGGTAAAATGGTATTGTAAACCAAGCGCTCTAATTTCTTTGCTTCGGTATAATTTTCTTTTGAAAAGGGATTTTCTTGCAAAGTGCCTACTTGAGCAAAAGCGCTATTGTTTGCGGTATTAAGCAACAAAACGCTTGCTAGTAGTGCAAAAAATAAAATAAAAGTCTTCTTTCTGTTGTACAGCATTAATCTTGGCGTAAGGTCAAAATTTATAATCCTATTCTTTATAATTCAGGCTATTAATGCGCTAAAATAACAAAAAACTATTGTTTTCAACATTTTTGTGTGGAAAATTAACATGTTTGGGGGTATAAACATGAATTAAAGCTCCTAATCAACATTTTTAGCCTATTTAGGATATCAACAAATCTAAAAAATGAGCTTGTTGCTAGGCTATAAAAATCCCTATATTGGCATTCTAAATTATCATTATGAAAAAAACAGCCAATTATTTATTAGTCTCCTTAGGCTTAGTGATGGCCATTTCGGCTTGCAAAACAAACCTGGGAGGAGAAAAAATTATAGCAATTGATGGGGCCAATATCGACACATCGGTTCGTCCGCAAGACGATTTTTATTCTTACGCAAATGGTTTGTGGTTAAAAAACAACCCAATTCCAAGCACCGAAACCCGTTGGGGAGCCTTCAGCATTTTACAAGACCAAACCAATAAAAAATTAAAAGTTTTATTAGACGAGTCGGCTGCAAATACTGCTGCAGCAAAAGGAAGTAACGAACAAAAAGTTGGTGATTTTTATGCAAGTGGCATGGATTCTTTGGCTATAGAAAAAGCAGGATTAAGTCCATTGCAAAACGACTTAACAGCTATACAAGCTATTCAAAACACAAATGATTTATTAAACCAAATTTCCATCTTACAGAAAAAAGGAGTAAGCGCGTTATACAGTTTTTATGTTTACCAAGACATGAAAATTAGTTCGGCTTATATTCCATATGCAGATCAAGGTGGATTGAGTTTACCCGATAGAGATTACTATACACAAACAGATGCGCGTTCGGAAGAAATTAGAAAACAATTCCGCATTCATTTAGTAAAAATGTTTAGTATGATGGGCGATGATCAAGCTAGCGCAACAGCAAATGCAGCAACCATCATTCGCCTAGAAACCCAATTGGCTGAGGCTTCTATGACGCGAGTAGAAATGCGCGATCCATATGCAACCTACAATAAAATGAGTGTTGCAGATGCCAATAAAATTACCAAAAACATTAATTGGAATACGGTTATTACCAAAGCAGGGTTAACAAATATAAACGAAATGATTGTGAGCCAACCTAAGTTTTTTATAGTACTTGACAATATGTTGAGTGCAGAAAAAATAGATGCTTGGAAAACCTATTTAAGATGGCATTTGGTAAGCGGATTTGCTGGAAATTTAAATCAAGCTTTTGTTGCAGAAAGTTTTGCGTTTAATGGAACGGTAATGAATGGTGCTAAAGAAATGCGCCCAAGATGGAAGCGAGTATTAGGTGATATTAACGGTGGCATAGGTGAGGCATTAGGTGAAGTTTATGTGAATAGATATTTTCCAGAAGAAGCTAAAAAAAGATGTTTAGAAATGGTAAATAATATGCAAATTGTTTACCGCGAGCGTATCGAAAAATTAGATTGGATGGGCGATTCGACCAAGAAACAAGCCATAGAAAAATTAGCCGTTTTTATTAAGAAAATTGGTTACCCAGACAAGTTCAAAGATTACAGCAAATTAACCATTAACAAAACATCTTATGTGCAAAACATAATGGCAGCAAACGAATTTGCATTCGAAGAAATGATCAATAAATATGGTAAGCCTGTAGACAAGACCGAGTGGGGAATGACACCGCATACTATCAATGCATATTATAATCCAAACATTAACGAGATTGTATTTCCGGCAGGAATTTTACAATTCCCTTTCTTTGATCCAAGCGTAGACGATGCCATTAATTATGGTGGTATAGGTGCAGTTATTGGACACGAAATGACTCATGGTTTCGACGACCAAGGTTGTCAATTTGATAAAGAAGGAAATTTAAAAAACTGGTGGACCGAACAAGACAATAATAAGTTTAAAGCAAAAACAAAAATGTTAGTAGATCAATATTCGGCCTACACCGTATTAGATAATGTACATGTAAATGGCGAATTAACATTGGGCGAAAACATTGCCGATGTTGGTGGAATAAACATTGCATACGATGCATTTAAAAGAACAGCACAAGGAAAATCATCAGAAAAAATTGATGGCTTTACAGCAGATCAAAGATTCTTTTTAAGTTGGGCACAAGTTTGGAGACAAAACATTACTGACGAAAATTTAAACCAAAGAATTGTAACAGATCCGCATTCGCCAGGTAAATATAGAACCAATGGCCCGTTAACTAATATGCCAGAATTTTACGAAGCATTTGGTATTAAGCAAGGAGACAAAATGTTTAGACCTGCAACGCAGCGCGTAAAGGTTTGGTAATAAAATAATTTTAAAATTTAAAAGCGCGCTAAATTTTAGCGCGCTTTTTTTATGTAATTAATATTTCGAATCAGCCATAATGCTATTTCAAAACTGCTAGCAAAGCAAATATGCACGGTGCTGTAATTCACTTGTTTAGTACAATGGTATGAAATGGAATTTTTATTTAGGCTATAATTTAATAAATTTAATTGCAACACAATTGTGAATAAGCAATATAAATGAGTTTTAAAAAACGAATAGCAAAATTATTTAGTAGTAAAAAAACTATAAAAGAAAGTATGCAGTTTTTTAAACTAGGCGATCATGTTTCTTATCAAATAAATGCTCCAGATGCCGTAGGTAATGAAATTAATAAAATAAAACTTTATTATGTAGACGAAACAGGTCTAATGGTGTATCGCGAAAACATTCCTTCCTTATTAAATGTGAGTTTTATAACTTATAATCATCAAACCTGTTTGTTTGCCTTTGCAGTTTCGGAAAACGAAATACCTTTTACTATTGCTATTTCAGTAAATGGCAAGCCCTATCAATCACAAAAGTTTTCGGAAGAAATTATTACAATCATTTAATCGGCTAATACAAGTTCGTATAAATGATGGATTAGACCGTCTACCAATCCAATCTTGGGCACATTGATGTCTTCTATGTTTGCCCACTTCATAATATTATAATAGATCAACAATGCAGGTACAATTACATCTGCGCGGTCTTTCTTTAATATGTATAAGTCCATACGCTCTTCGATAGATAAAGGCGATAACTCGTTATAAATTTGTTTAATTTCTTTATAGTTTAATTTCGAATCGTTTCGCTGTATAGATAATATTTTATTAATGTTACCCCCAGAGCCAATGGCTTCTATGCCCGGGTAATTTTTAGCAATCTCTTTTAAATCTATTTTTAATTTTTGCCAAACATCATCGTTAACCATATCCGTTAAAATTCTAACGGTGCCAATGTTATATGATTTTTGAAATTTAACTTTTGAATTATGGTATAGTGTAATTTCGGTACTACCACCACCCACATCAATGTATAAATAACTGGTACTGTCGTTTAACATTTCGGCAATATGATTTTCGTAAATTATTTCGGCTTCTAATTGCCCCGAAATTATTTCGATTTCTATGTCGGTTTCTAGTTTAATTTCGTTGATGATTTCTTGACCATTGCTTGCATCGCGCATAGCACTGGTAGCGCAAGCCATATAATGGTCTACATCATAGACCTTCATTAATTGGTCAAATGTTTTAATGGTATTGTTAAGCATCTTCTTTTTCTTAGGACCAACAATGCCTTTTGTAAAAACATCGAAGCCTAATCTCAAAGGAATTCTTAATAAGTTTAGCTTTTCAAAATGTACCTCTGTGCCATTTTTTATTACCTCACAAACCAAAATTCGTGCCGCGTTACTCCCTATATCTATTGCTGCAAGTAT